>CAZETW010000010.1:16946-48471 GCA_964515295.1 uncultured bacterium
TTACTTGCCTATATGCCTTTTTTGCTTCAGGATATGTGGGCTTTGGGCTGTTCTGGCTTCTCTGGGAGGGATCCTGGGATCAATCAAAACTACAGTGTCCCGATTAAGAACCCAGATCCGTCCGGGTGGATATATGATGATTGACGACGGCTATCTCAGAGAAAAGAGCTCTTTAAAACGGAAAGGGTATGAGCATTACAGAAATCAGGAGGATACGGTGAGAGAGATGACCAGTTTTGATGATCGTCTGGTCAGAGAAATTAATACGACGGATTTCAGCAGAGCGCTTAATGAGGAATATCTGCAGTTGATCAAGAAAAGGGGGGGAGAGTTGGTTGTCAAGCATCCTGAATTGGAGGAGAGGATCCAGTCTTATATTCAACTGCAGTCTGAAGAATGTGAGGTGTTGAATAATGATGTGGTAGGAACGCTCTGGGTAGTGCAGAAGAAGTAAAATTTAAAACCCCGGGTGTCTGTTTCCCAAGACCCCGGGTGTTTTGAGTACGTGTGTATTTATGGCTTAAGTCGATACCGATATCGATTCCGATACAAAATCCCGAATTCCGAAGAATATAAAAACAGGAACAAATATCCTTTTCCCTGTCATTCCCGAATGTTTACCTGCCAAAAACATGCGGGTGCAAGCCTGTCGCGAATCCACCCTGCAACCTCAACCCCTGGATTCCCGCCTTCGCGGGAACGACACACGCTGAATGATTTTTTTCAGTACTTTCTTACCATAGCTCTCCAAGATCTGGCAGTCTTTTGAGATCTTTTAAAATCCGGGTGTTTTGAAGGATCGTTTAGATTATGTTTTAACTGAAACCAACGTTTCAGCCAAACACCAGGGGTTTGGCGGTTATACTCACGCAACCCTGAATGTTTTGAATTATTAAGACCTTTTCATTATTTTTATATGGTTATTTAATGGTATATTTGTCTCCCTCTTCAGCCAACCCCCCAGAAATATCGATGATTTTTTCATCTTTTCTATAATTTTTCATTTTTTTTATTTCACCCAATTCTCTACCTTTAAACCAGATATTCTATTAAACTCTTTCTCATTATTTGTTACTAAAATCTGATTTAAAGCTTTTGCATGAGCTGCTATTAACATGTCATATGGCCCTATTACCTGACCTTTTTTTTCTAACGCTGCTCTGATTTCACCATACTTTTTTGCTGCAACATCATCGTAATTATAAATTTCAAGAGGGCTAATAAATTCTATCAATGCCAATCTGTTTTTGTTGGGTTGTTGACTTTTCTCAACACCATATTCTAATTCACTTAATGTAATAGATGAAATACCTACATTGAAAATATGAATTGTTTTTAAGCGTTTTAATATTTTTTTTGGCTTTTTTTTAATCAAGTAAATACAAATATTGGTATCTAAAAGATATTTCTTCATTCAAAATTTACTTTTTTATGAATTTTTGGTTGTTTTCTTTCCTGCATATAATCATCAGAGAATTTATCTAAACTTTTTACAAAAGCACTCCATGGATTATCTTTAGGAATTAACATAACAATATTTTCAAATTTTTTTATATAAACGGTATCCTTATCAAATCTATATTCTTTTGGTAATCTTACCGCCTGGCTTCTGCCATTTTTAAATATTTTAGCTTCTTTCATGGTTACTATCTCCTTTATGATATATACCTCAATATAGATCAAAAATATCAAAAATTCAAGTTGTACAGGAAAATTTACCCTTGACATTATGTGAAAATGATTGTAATTTGATAGATTGTAGTGCAGATAAATTATAGTGGAAATAATAATGAAACCTAAGCTGAAAAAACTGCATAAAAAATTGATGGACAGCGGTAAACTTCCTCCTCATATAGCTATAATAATGGACGGCAACGGAAGGTGGGCTAAAAAAAGAGGACTTCCCAGAGTTGCAGGACATCGGGAAGGAGTAAATTCCGTACGCGAAATTGTAGAAGTATGCGGTGAATTGGGTATAGATTATCTGACTCTTTATACTTTTTCAACAGAGAACTGGCGTCGTCCCCGGGAGGAAATCTCTGCATTAATGCAGTTATTGATCACAACATTAAAGAAAGAAATTAATGAACTGAATAAAAATAATGTAAAGCTGATGATCATAGGAAATATGGATAAATTGCCTGCTGATGCCAGGGATGAAATTTTAGTCGGCATAGAAAAAACAAAGCACAATTCGGGATTGAAGTTAATTCTTGCTTTAAATTATGGGGGACGTGAAGAAATAATTGAAGCTGTTAGAACTATTGCAGAAAAGATCAAGAATAAAAAATTAAAACCGGAACAAATTACTGAGAGTATTATTGAAAAAAATCTTTATACCTCACACATACCGGATCCTGATTTCTTAATTAGAACCAGCGGGGAATTACGTATCTCGAATTTTCTTTTATGGCAGCTGGCTTATACTGAAATATATGTTACCAAAATCTTATGGCCTGCTTTTCGCCGTAAACATCTCTATGATGCATTATGGGACTATATCAGCAGGGAAAGACGGTTTGGCAAAGTTAGTGAGCAGATAGTTACATAATTCGGGAACTCCTGTATTTAACTTGCGTCTAAATATATAGAAAATTGTATGAGGGATTTGCCCTCGTTTTTATTTTTTAGGGTTAGTAATGAAACGAAGACGTTGGGTTTTGGTTATTGCGTTAATTCTGGGTGTTATTATTTTTGGAGGATATTTTACCTGGAAAATAACCAAAGCTGATCAAAAAATTAAAATTGCATTATTAAAAAAGGTACAGCCTTTTCTTACTGAAGAGTCTGATATTGAGAAATTATCTATCAGTTTGAATAGTATATCCTTACGAGGAGTAAAACTTGCTCCTAAAAACAGGAATTTTTATGTAAATATTGAAGAAGTGCGATTAGGGTATAATCTGTTTAATCTGTTAAAGTATCGTTTTGCACTTCATAAGCTTCCACATCAAATTGTTCTTGTTCACCCAATTTTTACAATTGAGAAATTCCACCTCACAGGTAAAGATTTGTTTGATAATGGGAAGGAGCTTAATTATAAAAAAGTTGTTAAGGAATTCAACAGAGTTAAAAGAGTCGCAGTTTCAGATGCAGAGTTTTTTGTACAGGATTCTCTGGGAAAAAGAAAAAGATTTGCTAATTCACTAAATGGATGGTTGTATTCAGATCCTGCTGATTCTACTGTTATTATTCTTTCAGGTAATCTTTTCGGAGTAAGAGGATCAGATAATTTAAAAATTGAAGGCAAAGTAAACCTTTTAACCGGAAAATATGACTTCGTACATTTTTATATTAAAAAATCCGACTTGGCTTCTTCCGATGTCCCTTTTTTTTTGCCGGAATATTTACAGGTTAATGGAGGAAAAGTGTCAGGTGAATTTAAAATGCGATCAGGAGCAGAAAACTCCGGATATTTTGCATTAAAAGAAGGCAGTTTTTCATTTAAAAATTTTAACTTTCAGTTAAATGATGTAAATTTCAATACCTCAATAAATGACACCAGTGTTTTGATAGACGGTTCAGTGGGAGATTTCTGTAATACATCACTGAATATCTCGGGTTTGGTTGAGAATGTGTTTAATTTAAATGTTGACCTGCAGGCTCAGTGCTCTGATATTGATTTCAACACTTTAAATAAAAGTATTTTTCCACAAAGAAATATTCCTGTGGAGGGGAAGGGTGGTTTTTCTTTTCATGTACAGGGACCTGTCAATAATCCGGAGATAAAAGGGAGTTTACATTCTTCTGATTTAAATACTGCAGGAATTGATTTTCCTGATTTCAATATGAATGTTAAGGTAAAAGAAAAAATTTTGAGTTTCAAAGGTGTTTCTCATGACAGTACGAAACTGGATTTAGTAAGTACCGGAACAGTAGATATGTCTGATACTGTTATGGTTTCTGATGTATCTATAAATATTCAGGGAGATTTTTCATATCTTTTGCCTGATAATATAAAAAAAAGGTTAAAGACATCAAAGGGAGAACTGAATATATGGTTAAAGGGAGAATTGAGAAATGTTACCGGTGGAGGAGAAAGTCGAGTTCTGTTAGTAAATAATAATTTAAACAGAGATGTTTATATATCCGATTTCAGTTATAATCGTGAGAAATTGAATGTTATTACCACCTCTTCTAAAAATCAATATAAACTCAGCGGAGAGATCCAATCACCATTCAAAGATAATATGGGTTGGAAACTAAGAATTAACAGAGTAGAATACCCCTTGTTATTTCTGCTCAGCGATAAATATCAAATTGCTGCAGATTCCTTCTTTGTAAATACTCACTTGTCCGGAGATAGTGATTCCTGGACAGGAGAAGTAATCGGCAGAAAGTTAACAAAAAAAGATACGGTGGAAGCATTTAAGCTTTTTCCTTCATACAGAGAAAAGAAAAAAAGCAAGGGATTTATTTGCAGTGGTTATTTTAAAGATGATAATTATAATCAATTAGATGTTGAATTAACAGCTGATTTAACTGATGATTATTTTAAAATAAATAATTTTTATTTTAAAGATGATATTTTTATTACCGGTGAATATCCCTTACATATGGATAATGATCTTACAGGTGTGATAAAGTTGGAGGATTTTAATATTGATCACATACATCAATTATTTCCGGGGATAAGAGATTTCAAAGGACAGCTGAATGGTGATATTACAATTACAGGCAAAAAGGACAGTTTAGAAGTTACTTCAGCGATTTCTATTAATGATGGAGTTTTCCATACTATTGGAGGGATAAACGGTGATCTAGAATTGAAAATAAATGACAAAAATGTTGAATTATGCTCAATCTCACTGAATAAAAACGGCAAGAGCTGGCTACAGGGTTCAATAGAAAGTACAAATGAGGATTCTTTAAAGGGAAGATTATTTAGTCATTGGGATGAGGAAGAAGGATTATTACATGCTTTTGCCGGTATAGACTATATTAAGGGAAAAGGTGATGCAGAATTTACTGTTGGGGGAACCAGTAAGTCTCCCTGTATTAATTCGGTATTTACTATTAGAGATGGTACTGTAAAAGATGTTGATTTTAAGGAGCTCCATATTGAGATTATTGATACTTTGTGGAAAAAGTTTGACTTTACAAAGGGAAACTTAAGAATTGTAAAGGGAAATTGGTATAAAAGTGATGAATTAAATGCATTGTTCTGGGGTGTTGTTCCCCATGGAGATGAAAGAGATACAGATGTTTCAGTATTGATTGAAGGAAATTTATTCAGTATTCTTTCTGAATTTAATAAAGATGTTAAAAATACAGAGAGTAAAGGTGAATTGTTTTTACGATTGGGGAAAAATGAAGGGGACTGGTTTATCGGAAGCGGACGGCTGGAAATCAATAACGGAGAATTAAGTTATCTTTCTCCATTTAAAAAAGTATCTGATCTCAATATACAAGCTGAAATTGTAAAAGGTGAACATTTTGTCAATATTACTGATTTTAATATGAAAGTGGATAAAAGCGAGGTAGAAATAAAAAATCAGCCGGTTGCTGAAAATGATGATGTGGAGCCTTTTATTTTAGAGAAATATAAACTGAGTTTAGGTAAATTATTTATTAAAACCGGTTCAAAAGGACTGGAGCTTCATATCCCCGGACTGATGGAAAAAGCAGAAAAATGCTGGATTGATTTCAAGGGTACTGATTCTCAGGATGACTATTTTACCTTAGCAGGCCCTGCTGAAAATCCTCTTTTCAGAGGAACTCTGGTGCTCTGGAATTATCGTTTTACCTATCCGTTCCTGAAATCCAACAGTAATGGTGGAGGACAAAGTGCATTTGAGAATATTTTCTGGGATGTTCATTTATTTCCAAAAGAAGATGTTCATTATATTAGAAGTATTAAAACTCCATTGGCAAATTTTGAAATAAATCTGAAATTGCAGGATGAATTTGGCGGGATTTACTTACATGGCTGCGTTGAGAAAGATAATTTACAGGTGTGGGGTAAATTAGTTTCGGTTGAGGGAGTGATCGATGTTCTGGGGCATTATTTCAGACCTGAGCGTATTACTTTTGATTATCCCAAAGGTGCTGATGAACCAATTATATCAGGGAAAGCATATACTACTGTAGTGGACTCATTGGGTATGCGTTCGACAGTGTGGCTTGCTATAAATACAGCTGAACAAACAAACGGATTTGCAGCTGTTGATGAGCCCTGGAGTCATACACAATTTAGATTTTATACAAATGATCCGAACGTTACCAGAACGAACACAGAAGTTTTATCCCTTCTTGAAAGTACTGAAAAAGGATTAAGAGGACATGCGTATGAGGCACTTGGTTTGCAGTTAGAAAATTATATTTTAGGTCCTATTATCAAGCCGGTGGAACGGGAAATTCGCAGAAGTTTTGGTTTGGATTTGTTCCATTTTTCTTATATGTTCGGAAGAAATTTCTTCAGACCCGGTTCAAGAGATCAGCGTTTCATTGATACAAACAGTTTGATCCAGCGTACAAAACTTACAGTGGGAAAGTATCTGGGGCCAAATATATTTTTAACATATTCAGGACAAATTCAAAGCGGGCTTCTTGTTTATCCTGATTATGGTATTAGTTTTAAGCATTCTCTTTTTCTAGAATATATGATCCATTCTGATTTATTTTTACAGATGGAATATACTTATGACAGTCTGCTGCTTTCTGACCGGCAAGTTGATAAAAGAATATGGATACGCCATGTCTTTCCGTTTTAAAAATCGGTTATGATAATTTATCGTTTTTTTACTTTACAAAGATTATTTTTTTTTGTATTTTATTAAGCTAATTTAGGAGGTTATGTTTTGATATTTAAAAGTAAAAAAAGTATTCTTTTTACAGTTATACTCCTTATTTCTTTTTGTGCTTATGGCCAGCAAACGGAATCCATTAAGTTATTGGGGCTTTCTGTAGAAGGCAATAGAATATCTGAAGCAGAAGTTATTAAAATGAGCTCAGGACTCAAAGAAGGCACTACTATTAATTTAGAAGATATTCAGGCGTGTGTTAAGCAGCTCTGGAATCTTGGGCTTTTTTCTGATATTAAAGTGATATTGGACAGAAGTACGCAGCAAGGTGTTTATTTGACTATACAGGTAGAAGAATATCCCCGGTTGGATAATGTAATTATAGAAGGAAATAAAAAAATCAAAGAAGAAAAAGTGAGAGAGGTTTTGGGATTTTACCGGGGACAGATACTCAGTGCAGGCAAGATTGCTGAGGGGAAAAAAAGGCTAAAAAAAGAATATATTGATAAAGGATATATATTAGCAGAGATAAATACAAACGTATACGAAGCTGAAATGGAAGGTCTTGCTGTATTGAGGATAACCATTGATGAAGGCGAGAAAGTACAAATTGAAAGAATACGCTTTTTCGGGAATACGATTTTTAAAGATAAGAAACTCAGAAAACAAATGGAAGATACTAAAGAGAACAGATGGTGGGGAGGAGGAGATTTTGATAAAGAGAAGTATAAAAAAGATAAAGAGAAAGTGCTTGAATTTTACCGGAATAACGGATACAGAGATGCTGAAATACTGAACGATTCTCTTTATTATAATGAAAATGGTAAGGAAATGTATATTGATATCTGGGTAAAAGAGGGAGACAGCTATTATTTCGGAGATATTTCCTTTCAGGGTAACAATCTTTTTACATCCGAGGGTCTGGAATCATTGCTTGAATTTAAAACCGGTGATGTGTTCAGTAAAGAGGAATATACAAAATCTATTCAGGATAAACTCAATGGAGCATACTATGATCTGGGATATATATACGCACAGATAAATCCAAGAGAAACCTACAGAAAAGACACCATTGACATATGTTTTGTGATAGATGAGAAAGATCCGGTAAGAATTGACAAAATAAAAATAATCGGGAACACCAGAACCAAAGAACGTGTTATACGAAGACAATTAAGGATTCATCCCGGGGATGTTTTCAGCAGGGAGTTACTGCAGAGAAGTTTCCGGGATTTAATGATGCTGAATTATTTTTCAAAAGTTGAACCTGCTGTTGAACCCCTTCCTGAGGAAGAAGATAAAATTAATATAACCTTTGATGTTGAGGAAAAATCCACAGATACTGCAAATATTTCTGCAGGATGGAGTGAACTTGATAAACTTATCGGGAGTATTGGACTGGGCATGAATAATTTATTCGGCAATGGTCAGCAGTTAAATTTAAACTGGAATTTTGGCAGATACTACAGATCGCTACAGTTGAGTTTTACAGAACCCTGGTTTCTGAATACACCTACCTTAATTGGATTCAGTGTGTGGGATACAAAACGCAATCCTTATTATATTGGTTACAAATATATGAGCAGAGGGTTCTCTTTAAGGCTGGGAAGGCGTTTTACCTGGCCGGATAATTATTTTCGTGGTGACTGGATATACCGCTTAGCAGAAACAGATTTGAGTGATTTCAGTGATTACTATATTGAACGCAATCCCAATAATATTGTTAATGAAGATTGGCCGCTTGTCTCCAGCAGTATCACTCAGATAATAAACAGAAACAGTCTTGACCAGCCCGAGTTTCCCACCAGAGGATCTGAAGTGAGTCTGTCCACTGAGATATCAGGAGGCCCTTTAGGCGGTACGGTCGGCTTTCATAAACATATATTTAAGTTTGATAATTATATTCCTGCTATTACAAATAAAATTATTTTCAGAACTCATGTTCAGCTGGGATATATGGATAAACTGACCGAAGACAGTAAAATACAATTTATGGATTATTTTTTCCTGGGCGGCAGCGGGATGTCACGGGCCATACCTTTAAGGGGGTATCCGGATCCCTTTGGAGGCGGAAGCTACTACATGTCAATCCCCACCACCCCGGTTAGCGGATATTATGGTGGTAAAACTATGCTTAAGGCTAATGCTGAGTTGAGATTTCCGATTATTAGCAATCCTTTATTTTATGGATTAGTTTTTGCTGAAGCAGGAAATACCTGGCAAAACCTGGAATCCACTGATCCGTTTGGACTTCGAAGATCTTTTGGTATCGGAGCCAGAATTTTTATGCCGATGGTAGGAATGCTGGGTATAGATTATGCATGTGGTCTTGATTATTTTGATGAATATGGTGACAGATATGTTGACTGGAGAACACATTTTGTGTTTGGTAGAAATTTTTAGTAATGAAATATAAGTTAATTGATCATTAAATTATGGAGGATGTTGTGTGCAAAAGAAAAATTGTATTAGCAGCAGCTTTGTTAACTTTGTCAGTTTTTTTGAGTTCTTCTGTGTTTGCTCAACTAAAAATTGGGTATATTGATTCACAGATTTTATTGAATAAACTTCCAGCAGCAGTTGAAGCCCAGAAAAAACTGGAAGAACAGAGTAATGCATGGGCTGAAGAACTTCAGAAGAAAGCAGATAGGATTCGTTCTCTGCAGCAGCAGCTTGAACAGCAGAGTTTATTGTTAAGTGATGAAAAAAAGCAAGAAAAACAGGATGAAATTCAGCAATTGTATATGGAATCACAGAGATTTCAGGATCAGAAGTTTGGACAACAGGGTGAATTATATCAGAAACGGAGCGAACTGCTTCAGCCAATATTTGATCAAATAAATGAACAGATAGAGGCAGTTGCTGAAGAAGAGGGATATGATTATATTTTTGACACAGTTGCGGGTAATATATTATATGCAAAAGAAGAATATGATCTCACCAAGAAAATCCTGGAGAAACTCGGAGTCGATGCATCAGATTTATAATAAAGGAACAAATGATAATAAATGTTTCTGACATAGCAGATAAAATCGGAGCAAAATTAATTGGTGATAGTTCTGTAGAGATCAAGGATATTTCCCCCATCCAGAATTCTCATGAAGGTCATTTAACCTTTATATCGAATAAGAAATACACTAAATATTTATCTACAACCAAAGCATCCGCAGTTATAATAGGAATGGATTGTGATGTAGAAAAAATAAAGGGGAAAACTTTTTTACAGGTAAAAAATCCCTATTTTGCTTTTTCCAATGTAGTTAAAATGTTTTATCCTGATAAGCGTTTAATTGAAAAAGGTATACATTTAAGTGCGATAATTGGTGAAAAAACCGATTTAGGTACTGAGGTTTCCTTAGGTGCTCATGCAGTGATCGGACGGAGGTGCGCTATAGGTGACAGAACAGTAATAATGCCCGGCGTGGTTGTAGGTGATGGAGTAAAAATCGGAGCTGATTGTAAGATATACTCAAATGTGAGTATCAGAGAAAATGTGATAATTAAAAATAGAGTTATTATCCACAATGGTACTGTTATAGGAAGTGACGGATTCGGTTTTGCCTTTGAGGGAGGGAAATATCATAAAATTCCACAGATCGGGACAGTTGTTATTGAAGATGATGTTGAAATTGGAGCAAATACTTGTATTGACAGAGCAGCTTTAGGGCAAACAGTCATTTCACGAGGCACAAAAATTGATAATCTGATCCAGATCGCCCATAATTGTAAAATAGGAGAAGATTGTGTCGTTGCTTCCCAGGCTGGTATATCCGGAAGTACTGTAATTGGCAACAGAGTACAGATCGGAGGACAAGCTGGTTTTGTCGGTCATATTACTATTGGTGATGGTGCTATCATTGCTGCCCAATCCGGAGTAACAAAATCAATTGATAGTGGAAAATTTGTTTATGGCACTCCTGCTAATGATTATAAAAAGGAGTTCAGGATACATGCAGCCCTCAGACGGTTACCGGAATTGTTAAAAGAGATTGTAACTATTAAGAAAAGGATTAAAAAATTAGAACAAAACAGAGGTGAAAATGTTTGAGAATCAGAGAACTATTTCCAAACCTGTATCACTTTCCGGAATAGGATTACATACAGGCAGTAAAACTACAATTACTTTTAAACCTGCTGAACCAGATACTGGGATCCGTTTTATCTGCACATCTTTGGATAAAAATTTAGAAATACCTGCCGATATTGATCATGTTGTTGATAATGCTAGGGATACAACTATAGGAATTGGTGATGTCCGGATAAGACAGGTTGAACATGTTTTAGCTGCAATTTATGGTCTTGAGATTGATAATCTGATTATTGAAGTTGATTCCAATGAACCTCCGGTAATAGATGGGAGTGCAATGCCGTTTGTAGAAAAATTAAAAGAAGCAGGATTTAAAGAGCAGGATTCATCCAAAGATTTTCTTGAGATAGAAGATACAATTGCATTTTCTGATAAAGAGAAGGGAATAGATATGGTCGTATTCCCCTCTGATGATTTTCGTATTACATTTATGGTGGACTATAAAAATCCGGCATTAGGTACACAGTATACCTCTATGTATTCACTTAAAAATGAATTCGAAACGGAATTTGCAGCAGCCAGAACATTTTGTTTTTTGCATGAAGTTGAAGAATTGTATGATAAAGGTTTTATCCAGGGAGGAAACCTCCAGAATGCAGTGGTGATTGTTGACAGGGAGCTTAAACCAGGTGAATTGGAAAAATTAGCTGATAAATTCGGTATCGACCATAAAAAAATACAAAAAACTGACGGGATTCTGGGAGGAGTAAAATTACGTTATTATAATGAACCAGTCCGTCATAAGGTTCTCGATTTGATAGGAGATCTTGCTTTACTTGGAGTCCCTTTAAAGGCTCATGTTATGGCTGCCCGTTCCGGACATGAAACTCATGTGAAACTTGTTAAACAAATACGGAAAATTTATAAAAAGAAAAAGATTACCAGTAAATACCGGGGCAGTCAGGTTAAAAAGGATATTTTACTTGATATCGAAGCTATTAAAAAAATTTTACCTCACCGGTATCCGTTTTTGCTGGTTGACAGAATTGTTGATCTGGTCCCAGAAGAAAGAGTGACTGCAATTAAAAATGTTACTTATGATGAACTTTTTTTTCAGGGCCATTTCCCGGGACATCCGGTTATGCCCGGTGTACTTATTGTAGAAGCTATGGCTCAGGCAGGAGCTGTGCTCTTACTGGATATGGTTGACAACACTAAGGATAAGGTTGCGTATTTTATGGGAATTGACAAGGTAAGATTTCGGAAACCGGTAGTTCCTGGTGATCAGCTTCAGATAGAAGGAATACTGATGAGAAGAAGGCCAAGTTCGTGTAAGATGGCAGGCAAGGCATTTGTTAATGAAAATCTGGTTTGTGAAGCAGAGTTCATGTGTGCAATAGTTGATAAATAATTGTAATTTTTTAATTATATGGAGGAAAGGTGGAAAATATACATCCTACCGCAATAATTGATAAGAAAGCTGAACTGGCTGATGATGTTATGGTGGGTCCTTTTACAGTTATTGACGGAGATGTGATTATTGATTCAGGCACCAGGATAGATTCTCATGTCTATGTTGCTGATGGTGCTCGCATTGCAAAGAATTGTCATATTCATCACGGAAGTGTCGTATCAACGCTGCCGCAGGATTTAAAATTTAAAAATGAAAAAACACTTTTTGAGATAGGTGATAACACTGTACTAAGAGAATATACTACCTTAAACCGTGGTACATCGTACAGGGGGAAAAGCAGAATCGGTAAAAATTGTTTTCTTATGGCATATGCTCATGTGGCTCATGATTGTTTTGTTGGTGATAATTGTATTCTCTCAAACGGAGTTCAACTGGGAGGTCATGTGAGTGTTGAAGACTGGGTCATCATAGGAGGTGTTACTCCTGTTCACCAATTCTGTAAGATTGGGCAGCATGCTTTTATTGGGGGTGCATTTCGGGTAATTAAAGATGTTCCTCCATATATTTTAGCAGCAGATTCACCTTTGAGTTATAAAGGAGTAAATATTATCGGTTTGAGAAGAAGAGGCTTTAAAAGTGATACAATCAAAAGTTTACAGCTGTGTTATCGTTATCTTTATCGTTCGAATTTGAATACTTCTCAGGCAGTGGAAAAGATAAAAAGTGATTTTAAAGAATTACCAGAAATAAAAAATATAATAGAATTTATAGAAAAAAGTGAGAGAGGCATAATAAAATAAAGATTGTGGAATTTTGGAGATGGATTGATAGCGGTTCTTCAACCGGGGGAACTCAGATGGCTACCGACAGAGCCATTCTGGATGGTATCAATAAAACCGGCAAAGTAGTTTTTAGAGTATATCAGTGGAATCCTTATTGTATTTCATTAGGTTTTCGTCAGCCTAAAGATATAATTAATTTTAAAAAGTGTTCTGAAGATACGATTGATATTGTCCAGAGGCCAACAGGAGGAAGGGCTGTTTTTCACGCTCAGGAAGTGACCTATTCAGTTATCATCCCGAATAAAAGCAAATTTTTTTTCTCCAGCATCCAGAAAATATATAAGAAAATAAGTCAGGGGCTTGCCAGGGGGATACAAAAACTCGGTGTTCCTGCAGATTTACAAAGACATAAAATTGATTTACTTTCCCATTACAGAAAATCAATATCTGTAAACTGTTTTTCAGCTACTGTCCGCAGTGAGGTTATGGTAGAAGGGAAAAAATTAATCGGCAGTGCACAGCGGCATCTTGATAAAGGTGTTTTACAGCATGGATCGATACTAACAGGTGAGAAGCATTTAGATTTGCCCTATTATTTAATAAATTTGAATGAAGATAATGTAAATGCGATGATACAATACTTAAAAAGTCAGACAGTATCAATTGGCGGTTATCTGAACAGAAATGTATCCTATGAAGAAGTTGCGGCGGCAGTAAAAGAGGGGATGAAAGAGGAATTGAATATTGAATTTCAGGATGATGAGCTGACATCTGAAGAAAATTCTAGAGTCTCAGAGTTGCAGAATGAATTTACAATTTTATCATATTAGGAAGAGATTAGTTTGAAAAAGAAAATAATTTCAATATGGGGATCAACCGGTTCCATAGGAACCCAGACGCTTGATGTTATTTCCCGGCATCCGAATATATTTGATATATTTATCTTAACAGCACATACAAATGTGGACCTGCTGTATAAACAGGCTGAAATTTTTAAACCAAAAGCAGTGGTTATTACCGGGAAGGTAGAGTATGAGCAGTGGAAGCAGCGATTTAATACATTGGGTATTAAAGTGTTTGCAGGTAAAAAAGGACTTCTTCAGGCTGCAGGACAGGGGGAAGAAGATCTAATAGTTAATGCACTGGTAGGCGGTGTCGGTCTTAGTGCAACTGTGCTAGCGCTTAAAAGCAAGGTGTCAATTGCACTCGCCAATAAAGAGGTTTTAGTAATGGCAGGAGAATTGGTAACTCAGGAGGCAGAACAACAGGGAGTGCAGCTAATTCCTGTTGACAGTGAACACAGTGCAATATTTCAATGCCTGCAGGGTGAAAAAAAGGATAGTATAAAAAAAATAATATTAACCGCATCTGGTGGTCCATTTTTTAACAAAAAAGCAGGTCAGCTGAAACATGTCACGGTAGAACAAGCTTTAAAACATCCCAACTGGAATATGGGGAAAAAAGTAACAATTGACTCGGCAACCATGGTGAACAAGGGTTTGGAAGTGATAGAGGCCCGCTGGCTGTTTGATCAGGCTCCTGAGAGTATAAAAGTTGTTATTCATCCTCAGTCTATTATACATTCCATGGTTGAGTTCGCAGACGGGTCAGTAAAAGCACAGCTGGGCATACCGGATATGAGAATTCCTATTTCTTATGCTTTGAGTTATCCGGAACGGTTGTCCGGGCATTACAGTATGATTGATTTTTCTCAGGCCTGTACTATGGAATTTTTCCCTCCGGATTTTGAAAAATTTCCGGCTGTTACATTAGCATATCAGGCTCTTGAACTGGGAGGTACGGCTCCTGCTGTATTTAACGGAGCTGATGAAGCTGCTGTTCGTCTTTTTTTAAACAGAAAAATTGATTTTTTGTCTATTCCTGTTATCATTGAAAAAACACTTCAGGAACATTCTGTGATTTCTGATCCGTCTTTAGAAGAAATTCTGGAAGCGGACAGATGGGCAAAGAAATTTGTAATTAAAACAAACACCTGATATAGCATATATAATTAAATTTAGGATAGTAATATGACAACTATATTAGCAACTATAATCATTTTAAGTATTTTAATTTTTGTACATGAGTTTGGTCATTTTATAACTGCAAAACTTTCAGGCATGCGGGTGGAACGATTTTCATTAGGATATCCGCCCCGTATGGTCGGGAAAAAGATAGGTGAAACAGATTATTGTCTCTCCTGGATACCATTTGGAGGGTATGTTAAAATATCAGGTATGGTTGATGAGAGTCTGGATAAAGATTCATTAACCAAGGATCCGCAACCCTGGGAATTCCGTTCAAAACCCTGGATCAATAAATTTCTGGTTATTTCAGCAGGCTCTTTGATGAATATACTATTTGCTTTTATCCTGTTTATAGTAATTACATTTAGTACAGGAGTGGTAGATGATTATTCTCCCAAACCTGTTGTAGGAGATGTTATTGAAGGGAGACCAGCAGCAAAAGCAGGATTACAGCCGGGTGATTTAATTGTGTCAATTAATAATGAAGAAGTTGAAACCTGGGAACAGATGACTGATATTATTTATAATTCACCCGAGCAGGAACTGGAGATTGCGTATATAAGGAACGATACCAGACATATTGTAAAGATTACACCTACTGAGGAAAAAATTGTGATAAATGAAAAGGGGGATATTAAATCAGTAGGGTTAATCGGTGTTGAAAGAAAAATGACCATGCGCTCAGTGGGTATTTTCTCAGCGATCGGATATGGAGTAAGAAATACCTATTATATTACCAGGTTAATCGGTATATCCCTTTATAAATTAGTAACTGGCCAGCATTCAATTAAATCACTGGGAGGGCCGATAGCAATCTCCAAGATGGCTGGAGAAAGTGCCAGAGGAGGCCTGACAACCTTTTTTGGATTTATGGCAATGCTGAGTTTGAATCTGGGTATTTTGAATTTATTGCCTATCCCGGTATTAGACGGAGGCCATCTTGTCTATTTAATCATTGAAGGGATAATAGGCAAAGAAATACCTGCCAAAGTAAAGTTGATAATTCAGCAGGTTGGAATGGTTTTAATATTAGCGTTAATGATCTTTGTGATTTATAATGATCTGTTCAGAATATTTGGGGATTGAAAGCAGACTATGTTCTCAGTTTTGAATATACCGGATCAAATTCAGATTTTTCAGACAGATGTGAGGCTTGCAAATAAAAAACCACAGATCGTTCAGACTAATAATCAGATTTTCTGAGGAAAATATTGTATCAATATTTACTGTATGATTTCTTTTTATTATTCTGTGCAGTCTGTGGTTTTTTATTTTAGAATTTTTTAAACTGGTCTAATTCTGTTAATATTTACATAAAGAAAATAGTGAGTATAACCTTAACGGTATCAAAACCGAAAGAGGTTGAACTGGATTTAGTATCTGTACCGGTTGAATATTCAATTTTAGATGAAGTTTTATTTAATCCTGCATTATATTCAGCTCCCAGGGAAACATTTTTAGTGATATAAAAATCCACCCCTAAAAGACCGTATATAGAAAATTCAGAAGCACTCCGTTCTGTTGAATTATCTTCCTTGGAAGAACTGAAATCAAGCCCGGCACCATAATAGGGGGAGATTCTGTTTTCATTCAGATGTTTGATTATGGCTGCCCCTAAACCGAAAATGCTGGCTGATCTTTCTGTACCGTTATCCTGTTTGGTTGTTCCAAATTGCAGAGTAGGCCTCAGAGCAAAGTTATCCAAATATATCATTGCTCCAATTCCATTTTCAACAATACTTACCGGAGGTGACAGAAAGTCATTACCAATTCCGAATAAAATCCCGTAATCATTGGTCCGATATTCCTGTCCCAAAGCAGTCCCCATAATAAAGATCACAAGCAAGGTTGTAATTAATTTTTTCATCTCATACCTCCTAATTTATTAATTGATTTGTATTGACATTATTTGCTGGTATACCATACGTTTTTCATGCAAAATAAAAATCTGTTATTTTCTGCTGCCGGGTTTGGCTATGGGAATTCCTTTTTCACAAAGAGGACAGTCTTCTGGAGAATAATTCATTACTTCCATCTGGAAAGTACTGTAAAAAGGCACATTAAAGTCGGTTTTACCGCCGCTGCGGTCCACCATGGATGCAACTCCTGTTACTACACCTCCCTGTTCTTTTACTACTTCCATAACTTCTCTGACAGAACCGCCGGTTGTGGTGACATCCTCAACAATTAAAACTTTTTCTTTTTTCTGGATCTGAAAACCTCTTCTCAGTATCATAGTACCGTCTTTTCTTTCTGTAAATACTGAACGTTTCTGCATGAGACTGGCAACCTGATATCCGATGACAATTCCACCAATTGCAGGTGATGCAATTAATTGAATATCTTTGCTTTGAAAATGTTCAGCTATCAAAGAGCAGATTTTTTCAGCCTGCCAGGGATACTGCAGTACTTTGGCACATTGAAAATAGGTATCACTGTGAAGTCCGGAAGTGAGTTTAAAATGTCCCTTCATGAGCGCTCCGGTGTCTTTAAATATGTGCAGAATATCAGTTGACGTTAAGTTCATAATTTTCTCCTGCTGATTGATTACTCGGTATTTTAAAATATGTATTATTGTTCGCAGTTTTGCTGGATAATTTGATTAATATTGTCTTGTAGTTTTTTTGTTTTATTCCGGGCAGCCTGAGCAAAATCTGTATCACTGGAAGCATAGAGAATACCGCGGGAAGAGTTTATAATTGCCATGCTGAAGTTATCATCAGTGCCGTCAATTACTGCACTTTTCAAATCACCACCCTGGGCTCCGATACCGGGAATCAGGAAAGGAAGTTCAGGAGCAAGTGTCCGTATGCTTTTCAACTCTCCGGGATGAGTTGCTCCCACCACCAGTCCGCAGTTTCCTGTTTTATTCCATTCATTCACTTTTTTTGCAACAATTTCATAAAGGTATTGATTTTGAAATTTTAAATACTGAAAATCACTGGAGCTGGGATTAGAGGTTAAACAGAGTATAAATACTCCCTTTGATTCATCCTGGATAAAGGGTTTAACAGAGTCAAAACCCAGATAGGGATTAACAGTAACCATGTCAAATCCCAGATCAAATAAGGCAGAAGCATACTTTTGAGCTGTAGTGCCTATATCACCTCTTTTTGCATCACCAATTTTAAGTATCCCTTCCGGAATATAGTCGACAGTCCGTTTCAGAATATCCCATCCTTCAGTTCCCAGAGCTTCATAAAAGGCAAGATTGGGTTTATAGGCTGCTGCAATATCAGCTGTAGCGTCTATGATCTTTTGATTAAAGGTAAAAACCGGATCGTTTTTATCCATAACATGGGCAGGAATTCTGTCCGGATATATATCCAGTCCCACACAGACCAGGGAGTTCTGTTTTTTTATAATGGTTCTGATTTTATCTTTGATGGTCATGATTAGTCATAAAATACATTTTTTCTGAATGATTGTCAATAATAATTTTTATTTCCTTTCCCTTAATATTAATAGTCTTTAAAATGGCACATGTCCTCTTTCATTATCAGAGGTAGTCCAAAAAGTAAGAAAATATTTTTACCATCTCTTTGGCATTATCAACCCAAGCACAGGAAAAATAACAATATAGAAAATATGGGGTATGAAGACAAGAGGATAATACAATAAAAGATTGCGTTTTTCCAGTAATTTTCTTGCCGGGAATAAAAACTGCAGTTCAGCTAATATTTTTATGCAGAATGTGGTTAATAAAAGCGGTAATAATGGCGGAATGAAAAAAACAGTTACTAACAGTCCTGCTAACAAAAAATAAAACAGATAGATAACAGACAAAAGCAGTTTCACCTTGAGAGGATAGGCAATATGCTTGGAGGAAAAGCGTATTCTTTGTCTGAAAAATGAAGAGAAATTCAGGGGCGGATCGTTATATACTGCTGCTGATTCTGCTGCTGCAAAATTAATTTCAGCAGAAGATCTCTGTTTTATACGATGCATGAGAAGGTCATCATCGCCTGATAACCACCTGATAGAATTTCCAAAACCTCCGATATCATTGAATATTTTTTTTCTGTAAGATAAATTGGCTCCGTTACAGGTGAGAGGGAACCCTAATCCTGCAGTTGCAGCTGTAACAGATCCCATCGTAAAATACTCCAAAGCCAGTATTTTATGAAAAAGAGAGTCAAAAGGTGGATCAGTCCTGTAGGGTGCATATCCCAGAACCATCCCTGTATTGTCTGCGTAAGAAGCAACTATACTGTTAATCCAGTTTTTCCCGGGAACAGCATCAGCATCAGTGGTGATTATAATGTCATTCTGTGCTGTTCTTACAGCTTCACGGATCGCTCTTTTTTTAGGAGATATATCGGGTAAGGTATGATCAATTTTTAAGATTTTAATATGTGGCTGCTGCTGTGTAAACTGTTCCATCAGGTTCAGCGTCCGGTCATCGGATCGATCGTCAACTAAAATAATTTCAGTGAGTTCATCAGGATAATTCTGAGATTTCAGCGAGGAGAGTAGCCGGGGCAGTGTTTTTTCTTCATTATGTGCCGGAACAATTACGGATACTGACAGATTCTTTGCTGAATCAGGTTTTTTTAGTTCAGAAAGACCTTTTCTGAAATAAATAAGAACAGCAGAGTAGCATAACAGCAGTAAACAGAATAGTAATATAAATATGGGTTCACACATTTGCTGCTCTGTAATCAATTAAGATTATACATAATAAAATTAGCCACGGATTAACACAGATGAGACACAGATACAATATGGTTATTAAAAATATCAGTCACTTTTAAGATATTTACATCAATCATTTGATTAATATCTGAATATAAAAATGTTTACTGTTAGTTCAAAGAATTAATTATAAAAATTTTTATTGATTAAGATGAGATTTTTTACTAAATTAAAAAACTTTACTGATAATCTTATTATAAGGCTTATTATGCGAATCAAGAAAATACTATATGTTAACTTATTAATCTTTATTTTTTTTAGTCTTAACTATAAAAGTCTATCTCAGACCTATAGCACTGACGGTAGTAAATACTGGGTATTTTTTAAAGACAAAGGACCTCAAAAGTTGGCAAAGAGTGATGAGAGTACGTTAGCTTCCGAACTTGAAATTTCACAGAAGGCTCTGCTGCGCCGTTCTAAAACGGAACCGTCCCGATTAATAGATGATCTTGATTTACCTGTGTACAGAGGCTACCTTCAGATATTGAATGATATGGGACTTGAACCAATTTTTTTCTCACGATGGTTAAATGGAGTCAGTGTATTCGCAACTCCGAAAGTGATCCCAAAACTGCGTTCTCTTTCTTTTGTCAGAAAAGTCAGACCGGTTATTTCATATATCAGGAAACTTCCGGAACCTGAAAGAATAGCCAAACCAAGATCAGTGCAGAAAATAAAGAATTATGTCTTTGATTACGGCAACAGTTTTCACCAGAATAATCAGATACGTGTTCCTGAATTACATAATATGGGCTTAAATGGTGAGGGGGTGCTGATTGGAATGATTGATACTGGTTTTGATCATAAGGACAGAGAGGTTTTTTCCCATATGGATATAGTCAAAGAATATGATTTTCACTGGGGTGACAGCATAACTGCAAATCAGGGAAATGATCCCTCTTTTCAGGATAACCATGGAACCCAAACCTTGTCAATTATTGGCGGATTTTGGGAAGGTAAACTCATAGGTCCTGCTTTTGGCGCTTCTTACATGCTGGCAAAAACAGAATGGGTGGCTTCTGAAACCAGGATTGAAGAAGATCACTGGGTGGAAGCCATTGAATGGATGGAAAGAGAAGGAGTTGAAGTTGTTTCTTCTTCTCTGGGATACAGTGTTTTTGATGACGGAACAGGATATACATATGATGATATGAACGGCGATACCTGCATTACAACCCGCGCTGCTGATATTGCTGCTTCTAAAGGTGTAGTAGTTGTTACTTCTGCAGGAAATGAGAGGAATAAAGCATGGTTCTATATACTGTCTCCTGCTGACGGGGATAGTGTGATAGCAGTGGGGGCAGTAGATCCTGACGGCAACATTACTTCTTTCAGTTCTTCTGGGCCGACTGCGGACGGGAGAATTAAACCCGATATTGTGGCAATGGGGGATGGTGTGGTTACTATTTTTAATATTTCAGGAAGCGGCAGAGGCACATCTTTTTCCTGTCCCTTAGCTGCAGGTGTCTGCGGCTTGATACTTCAGGCGCATCCGGAATTAAGAGCAATGCAGGTAAGAGAGGCCTTGCGGGAAACAGCAGATCGTTCTCAATATCCGGATAATTTATATGGATGGGGACTGATTGATGCATATGAGGCTGTATTTTATCACGGTGTCGTTTTTACACATTTTACTTCTGTGGATCTGAAGAATGAGGATTATCAGGGGCTGGATGTGAAGATATTATGGAAGTATGGAATCAATCCTGGTTCAGTGTATTTACATTATAAACTCACAGGAGATACGGATTTCAACTTAGTTCAATTGGCCCCTTTACAATTAGAAAACAGCATTTACAGAGCATCTCTTTCTTCGGATGTTAATCTTGAGAATATTAAGTTTTATGTATCAGTAAGAGATTCTCTGGGTAATGAATATAAAGGACCGATAGATGCTCCTGATGTTTTATATGAGGGGCTATACTCTATCATCTCTTCTGAGGTGAATATTGATAAAACTTTTAAGCTTTCTCAGAATTATCCAAATCCGTTTAACAGTGTAACATATTTTCCTCTTATTGTTGCCGAAAGAGCTCGGGTAACAATGGAAATTTACAATATAATCGGACAAAAAGTGAAAACTATATATAACGGTGTTCTCAGTAAAGGTGTATATAAGCGTGAATTTATGTGGAGCGGGAGCAATGATTATGGGGTATCTGTGACTTCTGGAATTTATATATTGAGAACAACAGTGGGAAACACTGCGCAGACCTGCAAGATAGTATATGTTAAATAAACAGAGATTTTTTGAGGAAGTTAGTAAAACAGAAAATGGTATTGATTTTTTGTAAAAAAATACTTACAATAAGGATCGATCGGATGAAGGAATGTTTTAATTTATTAAGAAATGGGAGGTGATTAAATTTGAAGATAACGCCTCTGGATATTAAAAAACAGCAGTTTAAAATAAAAGTGCGCGGATATGATAAAACTGAAGTTGAAGCCTTTTTGGAAATGATTGCTAATGAATATGAAGTGGTGATTAATGATAGAAATAAATTTGCCAATGAAGTTTCAAAACTGAAGACCCAGCTTGATGATTATCAGCAAGTAGAAAAAACATTACAGGAAACGCTGATGAATGCCCAAGAGAATGTGAGTCAGTCCAAGGAGAATTCCAAACGGGAAGCAGATATAATAAAAAGAGAAGCGGAATTAAAGGCGGAAAGAATACTGGATGAGGCACGGGAAAAACTGGACAAAATGAAAAATGAATTAAAAATCATTAGAACACAAAAGGAATCATTTGCAAAACGGTTAAAGCATTTACTGCAATCTCAGATGGAATTGATTGATGTGCTGGAGCTGGATGATGTGGATTTTATTGAAGAATCCAGAAATCTTTCAAATATACACAGTAAGAAGTCAGCAGTTGCTTCCGAGAAAGATAATAAACAGAAAAAATAACCTCAAAAATTGGTGATATTTAAATGATTGATGCGGAGGTATATATGCATGTTCTCAGAAGAATTGTAATATTAATAAGTTTGGTTTTATTTTTATTCAGCTGTACTAGTTATAGAATGACCTCATATGAGCAAGTGGAAGCAACTAACTATCTGGAAATTACTAAGTTTTCCGGTGAAAAGATCACAGGTACAGTTATTGATGCAAAACCTCATCAGATAATTATCTTACTGGATGATGAGTCCAGGCGGGCAGTAACAAGATCATCGATCAGATCAATCAAACAAAAAGAACCTGTGTATGATGAATTTGGCAGAGGGATATCTGAACCTGAAATTGCAGCAATTAAGACGAGAAAAAACAGGACTGTCTATGGAATCGGGGGAGGCATTCTGAGTTTTGGAGCGAGTTTTTTTCTGGGGTCTTTATTTGGTGAAGATGGGAATACAGTTGCTGTTACAACTGCTGCGGGTGGAGTTCTGGGTACTTATTTATTTATTCATGCTGGATCCAGGAAAGATCGGAAGGATGCTATTACTAAAATACGGGACCTAAGAAAATCTAAGCAATTACGAAATGAAAAAAGAGGCAGCACTTCTTCTGGTACCCGCATAGATGTGAAAGATGAAGAAAGCATTGAGAGTCTGGAAAAAAGAAGAGAAGAACTGCTGAAAAAGCTAAAAGAAATTGAAAAGAACAAGAAGAAAAAATAAATTTTTTTTAACAATAATTCAATAGGTAGAGATTATTTATGATCAAAAATAAAATCGGCATTATCGGCGGAAGTGGTCTGTATGATATTGAAGGCATAAAGATTACATCACAGGATAGAATATATACTCCTTTTGGTCCTCCATCTGATGCATTAATTATGGGGGAGATCAATGATAAAGAGGTTGTTTTCCTTCCCCGGCACGGAAAAGATCATAAAATGTTGCCTTCAGAGATAAATTATCGGGCAAATATCTGGGCTCTGAAGAAAGTAGGAGTCAGCAAAATAATTTCTGTTTCAGCTGTCGGGTCTCTGAAAGAACAAATCCGACCGCTGGATGTAGTGCTTATAGATCAGTATTTTGATCGTACCAGGTTACGTAAGAATACTTTTTTTGGTGATGGCATTGTCGCCCACATTGATTTTTCTCATCCTGTCTGTATGCATCTTAAAGAAATTTTATACGAAGTGGGACAGGAAGTAGGAGAAGGGACAAAAATGCATTTAGGAGGTACTTACTGCAATATTGAAGGACCAGCTTTTTCCACTAAAACTGAGTCTCTGCTCTATAAATCCTGGGGATTTGATGTGGTCGGTATGACAAATCTTCCTGAAGCAAAACTTGCACGGGAAGCTGAAATATGTTATGCAACTATGGCAATGGTTACTGATTATGACTGCTGGAATGAGGAAGAAGAATGTGTCAATGTGGATATGATCGTAGAACATTTATCCAAGAATGCCGAAGTGGCAAAAAAGATCATCAAAGCTGCATTAATAAAAATTTCTGTACAAAAACCATGTGAATGTAATCAGGCATTAAAGAATGCAATATTGACTCCTCTGGATACTATACCTTCAGAAGTAAAAGAAAAGTTTGATCCAATACTGAATAAATATGTCAGTAAAAATTAAATAATAAAATGGAGAAAAAGGCAAGTCGTGTCATTTAAACAAATTAAAACACCTGTTGATTATAATACAATTGAAAAAAGGATCCTGGATTTTTGGGAAAAAAATGATATTTTCAGAAAATCCATAGAAACGAGACCTGAAAATAATTTATTTACCTTTTATGAAGGTCCTCCTACTGCAAACGGAAAACCGGGTATTCACCACGTTATCTCTAGAACTGTAAAGGATTTTGTATGCCGGTATAAAACTATGCAGGGGTATAGAGTTAATCGTAAAGCCGGATGGGATACTCACGGGCTCCCTGTAGAAATTGAGGTTGAAAAGGCGTTAGGGCTGAAAACAAAGGATGAGATTGAAGAATACAGTGTACAAAAATTTAATAAAAAATGCAGGGAATCAGTATTTACTTATCTGAAGGACTGGAATGAACTTACTAAAAGAATAGGATTCTGGGTGGATCTTTCAGATCCATATATAACCTATACAAATGAATATATTGAGACTGTTTGGTGGCTGTTAGCCCAAATGTGGAAGAAAGACATTCTCTATAAAGGATTTAAAATACTCCCTTATTGCCCCAGATGTGAAACAGCTCTGTCAAGTCATGAGACATCACTGGGGTATAAAGAAGTTGAAGATCATTCCATAACTGCAAAGTTTCCTCTAACAGACAGTGATGATCAGTATATTCTGGCCTGGACAACCACACCCTGGACTCTTCCCGGTAATGTAGCTCTTGCTGTTGGAGCAGATATTAAATATGTTGAAGTTGAACAGGAGGTTGATGATAAAAAAGAGACTTATTATCTTGCCGAAAACAGACTGGATATTCTTAAAGGTGAATATAAAGTTATTCGCTCATTTCCCGGTAAAGAGATGGAAGGATGGAAATATAAGCCCTTATTTGATTTTATTGATTTAAGTGATGAGGGAGAGAATGCCTATACGGTTGCTCTGGCAGATTTTGTCACTACAGATGAAGGTACAGGTGTGGTTCATACAGCTGTTATGTATGGAGAAGATGATTACAGGCTCGGAATGGAGATTGGATTACCTGCTGTACATACAGTTGATGAGCATGGACGTTTTAATGAAAAAGTTCCCGTCTGGCAGGGCAGGTATGTGAAAGAAGATGAACTTGAAAAAGAGATTATCAATAATTTAAAAGAGAACGGGCGTTTATATAAGATAGAACTGTATAAACATTCATATCCCCATTGCTGGAGATGTGATTCTGCTCTGCTGTACTATGCCAAAAGATCCTGGTATATCAAGACTACAGCATTTAAAGAAAAACTGATAGAAAATAATAAGAAGATTGACTGGTATCCCCGGGAAGTAGGGGAAGGGAGACTGGGAGAATGGCTGGAGAATAATGTGGATTGGGCATTGTCAAGAACCCGTTATTGGGGTACCCCACTGAATATATGGCTCTGTTCTTCCTGTGGTAAACAACAGGTGATTGAAAGTATAGAAGAATTAAAAAAATTATCCGGACAAAAAGATATAAATGATCTGCATAAACCGTTTATTGATGAGATAAAGATACCCTGCCCGGAATGCAGTAAACAGATGGAGCGTACTCCTGAAGTAATCGACTGCTGGTTTGATTCCGGAGCCATGCCCTATGCACAGTGTCATTATCCTTTTGAGAACAAAGATGACTTTAATGAAAACTTTCCTGCTGATTTTATTGCTGAAGGTGTTGATCAGACCAGAGGATGGTTTTATTCACTGCTGGCAATTTCAACTATTATTTCCGGCATATCATCTTATAAAAGTTGTATATCAATTGAGATGATCCTGGATAAAGATGGTCAGAAAATGTCTAAAACTCGCGACAATACAGTAGACCCCTTTAGTATTATTAATGCAGAAGGAGCAGATACACTTCGCTGGTATCTTTATACAGTAAGTCCGCCTTGGGTGCCGACAAGATTTGATATCGAGGGATTAAAAGAAGCAAAGAGAAAATTTTTCGGAACTTTGATAAATACTTATAATTTCTTTATAATGTATTCTAATATTGATAATTTTATATATGACAGTAATAAAATTATTTCAGTCGAAAACAGACCTGAAATTGATAAGTGGCTCATCTCCTCTTTAAACACACTCATTGCTGCAGTTGATAACAGTCTTTCAAAAAACAATATTACCAAGGCATCCAGAAATATTCAGGATTTTGTTATTGATGATTTGTCAAACTGGTATATCAGGAGAAACAGGCGCAGATTCTGGAAGTCTGAGATGAACGAAGATAAATCTGCTGCCTATGAAACATTATATGAGACACTTTTTACTTTATCGAAATTATTAGCTCCGTTTATTCCCTTTTTAGCTGAGGAAATGTACTGCAGCTTAAATATTTTCGATAATGCAGAGGCTGAAAGTGTGCATTTATCTCAATATCCTGATCCTCAGATTGATGCATACAGTTATACGGATACAACCTTACAGGATAATATGAAGACAGCACGTGAAGTGGTTACAATGTGCCGTTCTTTAAGGAATGATGCTCAAATAAAAGTCAGACAGCCGCTTGAAAAGGTTATTATTGTTGCAAAAGGAAAGAGACAGCAGCAGGCAATTGAATATTTTAAAGATCTGATTCTTGAGGAAATCAATGTTCATGATCTTGAATTCATTAATGAAGCATCAGAACTTTTAAAGAAAAAAGTTCGTCCTGTGTTTAAGAATTTGGGTCCAAAATTTGGTTCAAATGTTAATAAAGTAGCAGATATTATTACACATTTTTCTGCTGAAGAAATTGATATATTGGAAAATGACAAGACTGTACATATTAGTATTGATAAGGGAAAAGAAATGCCGATTACTTCAGATGATGTTGAAATTTATACTGAATCAAGAGAGGGGCTGGTTGTAAGTAATGCAAATGGATTAACTGTAGCGTTAGATGTTCAGCTTACTGATGATCTGATTGATGAGGGTTTTGCAAGAGAGTTTGTAAACAGAGTACAGAAAATGAGAAAAGAGGCAGATTTTAATGTTACTGACCGGATCAGAGTTTATTTTAACGGAAGTGATAAATTGAAAGAATCTATTACAGCTAAAAGTAAATATATAAAACAGGAAGTCTTAGCCCTTGAATTAAAGGAAGTGCAGGAAAAGGGAGAGTTCAATAAAGAATGGGCAATAAATAATGAGACTATTAACATAGGAATAGAAAGAACAAACAATAATTAAATAATAATAAATGTTGGTTAAAGGAGAAGTGGTATGACTAAGAAAGAATTGGAAAAATACAGAAAACTGTTATGGAAAAAGAGAAATGAAATGGTTGAAGAAATGGAGTATATTAAAAGTTCGGATATGGATGTTACTTTAAAGGATGCTTCTGGTGAACATTCTTCCTATACATTTCATATGGCAGATCAGGGAACGGATAATATGGAAAGAGAAAAAAGTTTTTTCTATGCACAACGGGATGGCAGGTATTTATATCATCTGGATATGGCTCTGGAGAGAATTGAGAATGGAACGTATGGTACATGTGAATCATGTGGAAATCCGATCGAAAAGAAAAGACTGGAAGCTGTTCCACACGCACGGTTTTGTTATGAGTGTAAAATGAAGGAAAAAAAACAGAGTTGAATTATAACAGGAGTTATTGTTGAGGCTTTATTTAATTGTTGGGCTCATTGTTATTATAGATCAAATAACAAAGATAATTATTAAGGAAAGTATGTATCTGGGGGAATCTATACAATTAATGGGCAATTTTTTACGTATAACCTATGTTGAGAATCCGGGTATTGCCTTTGGAATAAGAGTAGGGAATCCCATTATTTTTACCATACTTTCCTTACTGGCAAGTATGGTAATAGTAGTATATATGATATATCATCGTAATGGAGAAAAAATACTTAAATACGGGTTGGCAGTTATATTAGGCGGTGCACTGGGTAATCTCATTGACAGACTTTTTGTGCAGCGAGTTGTTGACTTTGTTGATGTAGGAATCGGAGATGTACGATGGCCTGTATTTAATGTGGCTGATTCAGCAGTTGTTGTGGGGATGTTTATGCTTATTTATGCTATGATAAAAATGGAAAAAAAAGAAAAAGAGTCACAGTTTGTTAAGGATAAACCTTCAGAATAGATGGAACAAAAAAGATTACAGATAGTAGTTCCTGAAAAACAACACAGTGAAAGACTAGATGTATTTTTAGCCAGCCGAATATCAAAAGTTTCCCGAAGTAAAATAAAACAAATCATTGAGACAGGAAATGTCACTGTTAACGGGGTTATTAAAAAACCCCGTTATCTGATTAAAGCCGGAGAAGAAATTGAAGTACATATTCCCAGACCTGAACCTATGGAAGCGGAGCCTGAGAAAATCCCTATTTCTATTATTTTTGAAGATGAATCACTTCTGGTTGTTAATAAAGAGGCAGGTATGGTTGTACATCCCGGATACGGCAACAGAAGCGGTACCTTGGTCAATGCGCTCTTGGGTCATTGTGAATCCCTGTCCAACAGGTGTGATCCTGTACGTCCCGGTATTGTACACAGAATAGATAAGGATACAAGCGGACTTCTGGTGGTAGCAAAAAACGAAGAAGCTCATAGAAAGCTGGCAAACCAGTTTAAGAAAAAAACAGCGGTGAGAGAATATATTGCCGTAGTCTGGGGGAGAATTAAAAAAAAGAAAGATACAATAGAAACGTTTCTGTCACGGAGCAACAGAGACAGAAGAAAGTTTGGTGTCCAGGAACAAGGCAAAAAGGCAGTGACAAACTATCATGTAGAAGAACGGTTCAGGCTTGCTTCCCTCCTGCGTCTTACCCTGAAGACCGGACGCACTCATCAGATCAGAGTGCACTGTTCCCATATTGGTCATCCGGTGTTCGGAGACCAGGTGTATGGAGGCAGAGGAGCTCGTTTGGGAGGCCTGAGTCAGAATGATACCGGATTCGCTAAACAATTATTAAAGATCATGCCTCGCCAGGCATTGCATGCAAAAAGTCTGGGTTTTGTACATCCTGTAACCGGAAAAGAGTATTTTTTTGATTCTGAACTTCCGGCGGATATGACGTTGCTGATTGAGAAATTGAGGGAAGATAGAGATAAAAGATAAAAGATAAAAGAAAAAGGAAAAGGAAAAAGACAGAACTTGAGAACGTGAGAAGAATAGAACTTGAGCAGGTCAACATGCAGAAGTCAGAGCCCAGTGTCCAGAAGTCAGAGAAGACCACAGACCGCGGACGGCAGACATCTCGGTGATGCGGTCAGCGGTCGGCGGTCTGCGGTCAATATATGGGAAAAGGGAGGAAAGGAGTATGGAAAAGGGAAAACTAAAGACTAAAGAAGAAAGCCTAAAAAGAGAGGTTAGAGCTTAAGAACGTGAGAGCTTTAGAGCATTAGAACTTGAGAACATATTTTTTTAAAGCTAGAAGTCAGCAAACAGAAGAAAGAAATCATATATTGATAAGAACAAGAGGGTAGCCATGAAATTAAAAAAAATTACCAATTTTCTGGATGAGATTTTGAACATTAAAGAGATTGAAGATTACAGTTTGAACGGTTTACAGGTGGAAAACAGGGGAGAGGTGAACAAAGCAGGTTTTGCAGTGGATGCTTCACTGGCATCTTTTCAACAAGCTGAAGAAAATAATGCTGATTTACTGGTGGTGCATCATGGTCTTTTCTGGCAAAAGCCGGAATCAGTAACCGGGTCACATTATCAGCGGTTTAAAATACTGTTTGATGCGGATATTGCCCTGTATGCAGCGCATCTCCCTCTGGATTTACATGACAGGTTAGGGAACAATGCCAGAGTGCAGAAGGTTTTGGGGTGGAAGGTTTCAGAAGATTTTGGAGAATACAAAGGGATGGAGATAGGAAAGAAAGTGAGTTTTGATGCTCCTGTTCTACTGAAACAGCTTGAGAAAGAGATTGCAGAAAAGTTAAATTGTAAACCGTTAGTGTGGAATTTCGGAAAAGAAAAAATAAAAAATGCCGGATATGTAAGCGGGGGCGCAGTAGATCTGCTTGAGCAGGCGATTGACCAGGGACTAGATCTTTTTATAACCGGCGAGCCAAAACATAGTTTTTACTGGACAGCTAAAGAAGCAGGAATCAATGTGATCTTTGCCGGTCACTATGCTACTGAAACCCTGGGAGTGAAGGCGGTTAGTGAACTATTGGAAGAAAAGTTTGATCTGGAGTGTTTTTTTATTGATTTGCCTACCGGGTTATAGGATTAATTTAAGCCACAGAGATCTCAGATAAATTCTAATAGAAAAAACTCTGCAGATTGCAGGAAAGGAGTACACATGCAAAAAGAAGGATTATTGAATTCAATTATTATTGGTGTATGTATCGGTATCGCAGGAATAAGTATTGGTCTGGGATTCTACAAAGGCAGAACCTCAGACCGGTATGTGACAGTCAAAGGTCTGGCAGAACGGGAAGTAAATGCTGATCTGGCGATCTGGCCCATTACCATTAAAGTTGCAGATAATGTACTTTCAGAATTACAGAATGAAATTGATGCAAACCGGGAAATTATTAAAAATTTTCTTATGGAAGCCGGATTTAATAAAGAGCAAATTTCTTATTCCGCTCCTAAAATCACGGATACGGAAGCTGAACAACAATATGGTAATGTGTCAAGAAGTCAGTACCGGTATGCTGCTCAGACCACAGTAACAGTCCGTACCCAAAATGTTTCGTTAGTTAAGCAAACTATGGAAAAGTCCGGAAAACTGGTGGGCCAGAGTATAGTGCTGGCAGCTGAAAGCTGGCAGAACCCTACCGAATTTCTCTTTACCAGCCTGAATGATATTAAACCTGAAATGATAGAACAGGCAACCAAGAATGCCCGACAGGCTGCTGAAAAATTTGCCAAGGATTCAGGGAGCAAAGTGGGGAAAATACGTAATGCATCCCAGGGTTATTTTTCCATCAGTAACAGGGACCAGAATTCTCCGGAAATCAAAAAAATCCGGGTGGTGACAACTGTGCAGTATTTTTTGGTTGACTGAGGCCATTATATTACTTTAAAGCTTCTTTTCTTTACCTGTCTCTACGTAAACCCAAGACCCCGGGTGTTTTGGATGAGGATTAATTCATCCTGATAGGGGACTTGGGACCCCGTTGAGACTGTCGAAAAAGTCCTAAATATGTCATTGCGAGTGTTTTTCACGAAGCAATCTCCTAGATTTTTAACCTTACTGAAGGAGATTGCTTCGTCACTTCGTTCCTCGCAAAGACGTGAGATGACTTTTTCGACAGTCTCGTCAGGGTGGTGGATTTCACAAGTCTGAACCCAGCG
>CAZETW010000011.1:0-48450 GCA_964515295.1 uncultured bacterium
CTCTCTTCCCCAGAACTCATCCATCTTTTTTTTCCTCTGTTTGATCTCCTGCAGTTTTTTGCTGCATTTCTCAGTTAAGTCAGGATTGAGTTCTAATTTTAGGGCTCTGGTCAGGCAGTCTATGGCATTGGTAAATTCATTTTTATCTTTTTTATTATAGGCCAGGCCCATCCAGTACCAGGGCTCTCCCTGTTTATTTTGCAGCACAGTGGCTTTTCCGAACAGTTCAATGGCATCCCACAGTTCGCTTACCGATCCTTTTTCATACAGTATTCTTCCTCTGGTCAGGTACAGATGGTAGTTTATTTCTTCAGAGCCGGAATACTGTTCTGATGCCTGTTCAAAGTAGTAACGTGCGTTTTTTAGCCTGGATTGCCTGTATTGAGTACGTCCTTTCTCATAAATGGTCCGGGATTTTTCAATTCTCTTGTTTATGTCAGTGATCATATCTGTCACTGACGTTTCATTTTTCCTTTTGCTGAGTTCCTGATAGTATGATCTGGCTTTTTTCAGTTCTCCCAGTAAGTAATAAGTATAGGCAATTTTCTTTTGAGCATGCAGATTTGCAGGATTAATTTCAAGCGCGGCTTGGTAATGAATTAGGGCTTTATTGTTGTTATGTTCAAGGTTCTTGTCTCCGATTGCATTGTGGATCCTGAGGAGCTCATGTGATATATGTGCAGCAGGTTTAAGCTGATAAGCTTTTTGAGTTATATCAAGCGCTTTATTTAGCAATTCTTTTTGCCGGTAGCATTTACCCATTAATACCATTGCTTCCGTATCAGCAGGATTTTTCTCAAGAGCTTGTTTACAATACGCTATGGTTTCATCATAATTATTGTTATTATAGCTTTTTTTTGCTTCATTTAAATGTCCGCATGCAACTATGCATACAAGAATTGCAGTAATTATTAATAAATATATAAAATTTTTATTCATATTACTTCCTTTTTAAGACAAATATATTATTAGTTTTAATAAAAATCAAGAAATTAAAAAAAGCTTGTTTTTGAGCAAAAAATTTATTATATTAAACACTTTTAAATTTCTGTTTCATACGTACGGCTATTGTTTCTATTGAATTGCATATTATTAACGGATATTCATTTTTTTGATAAAAATTTTTAGGAGATATTGTGATAAAATGGCATTACCCTGAAATGCTCGATATAAGTATTTTTTAGGGAACATTTTAGCAAAAGATCTGTATAAAAAAAGGTATGTATATAATTGATTTTTATAAGGAGTTGGTGTTTAAATGGCAAAAAAAGTAAAATCCAGGGAGAGCCATTCTCTCGACAGATATCTTCAGGAGATAGGTGAGGTTTCTTTATTGTCTCCTGATGAAGAAGTTGAACTTGCACGAAGAATTAAAGCAAATGATAAAGTAGCATTAGAAAAATTAACCAAAGCAAACCTGCGTTTTGTTGTAAGTGTTGCCAAGCAGTATCAGAATCAGGGATTGACTCTTGGTGATCTGATCAATGAGGGCAACCTTGGTTTGATCAAGGCAGCAAAGCGTTTTGATGAAACCCGCGGATTCAAATTTATCTCTTATGCGGTGTGGTGGATACGACAGTCTATTCTTCAGGCGTTAGCCGAACAGTCCAGAGTAGTGCGGCTGCCGTTGAACAGAGTTGGGGATTTAAATAAGATCGGTAAAGCATTAAGTGATCTGGAACAGTCGTATGAAAGAGCACCGAGCACAAAAGAAATTGCAGATAAACTGGAAATGTCTCCGGATGAAGTAATGGATACCATGAAGATATCAGGTCAGCATATATCATTGGATGCTCCCTTTAATCAGACAGAAGAAAACAGCTTACTGGATGTTATTGAAAATGAGAATCAGGATTCACCTGATAATATTTTACTGGATGAGTCATTAAGTATCGAGATCAAAAGGGCTTTGAAAACCTTAACTGAACGGGAAGAAAAAGTAGTGAAGCTGTACTTCGGACTGGACAGAGAACATCCTTTAACACTGGAAGAAATCGGTGAAAAGTTTGAATTAACCCGGGAAAGAGTCAGACAGATCAAAGAGAAGGCAATCAAAAAATTAAGACATGCATCCCGAAGTAATTTATTGAGAAGTTATTTGGGATGAGCATACATGAATTACAGCATTACTATGTCGGAACCGGCAACATAAAATAAATAAAGATTTTAGAGGTTGTACATTCTTCACATAAATGGTAAACTGCATTTAATACAGAAATATTTATAACAAATTGACTTTAAAATCATCCTCAGAGATGCTTTGTTTCTCTGAGGATGATTTTTTTTTAATTTTTACTTGACTTTTATTTGGTATTTTTATACATTTTAAAACAATAATGACTTAAAAACTAAAAGTAATTAAAAGTAGTATAAAATAATATTTCAAAATCTTCAAGAGGGGAGAGAGAATGCTTAAGGAGAGATTCAGATTAGTCTATATCGCTAAAAATGGGAGTGGTTTTAAGCAGATCAGTTTAGATGGAAAGATGTTTATGTTAGCATCTTTTCTTTTTTTAGTTTTTTTGGCGGGTGTTATTGGATTATCTATAGGTTTATTTACCCGATTATATCATAATTACAGAATTTCCTCTTTAGAAAATGACCGTGAAAAACTGCAGCAGCAGCTATTGGTTTTTAAGGAAAAGGTTTCTGAACTCGGCAATCAGTTGACTCAGATAGAGGTCAGTGAGGGGAAATTGAGAACTATTGCCAATCTCCCTGCCATTAACAGTGATATCAGAAAACTGGGTATCGGAGGTTCTGCACTTTCAACCTATGGAATGAGTAACCGGCCTGACAAGGTCAGTATGACTGCCCGGGAGATTGAGATGGATTTGGACAGGATAGAAAGAGCTGTCCGTCTGGAAAAAAGCAGTATTGCTGAGATATGGGCAAAATTAAGCAGGGACAGGGAAAAGAATGACCGCTTTCCTTCCATACGGCCAATTTTGGGAGGAACCATAACTGACGGGTTCGGTATCAGGAACGATCCCCTGACAGGTAGACTTGAGTCTCATAAAGGCATAGATATTCCAGCCAGAAAAGGAACCCATATATTAGCAACCGGAGGAGGAAAAGTCATACGAGTGAAAGACAGGTATACTCCTCATCAGAGTTTTGGTAAATATGTGGTAATTGATCATGGGTATGGGTATCACACCTTATATGCACATTGTTCAGAAATTATGGTAAAAAAAGGGGATACAGTCAAGCGGTGGCAGCCTGTTGCTGAAGTAGGATGTACAGGAAAAGCAACAGGTAATCATCTGCATTACGAAGTTCATTATTATAATAAACCGGTGAATCCGGAGTATTATATATATAATTAAACAATTAAATAATTCATTATACATATAAAAAATAAAAAAAAGGAGGTGATGAAAAACAGTTAAGTCTATTAGTATGTTTTTTAAGTTCAATTTATTCAAAGGAGAAGGAGGTTAAAAAGATGAAAAAATTAGTTAGTGTTGTTACAATTATTACATTAGTTTTAACAGCTAGCTGGTTGTTTGCGCAGCAGGTTACCATCAGTGGTTCTGTGATCGATGCAGAAACAGCTGATCCACTTGTGTATGCTAATGTAAGTGTAAAAGGAGAAGCAGTAGGAGCTGCGACTGATGCTAATGGAGAATTTTCATTTAAGTACAATTTAGTTGATGAAATCACATTAGTAGTAGCCTATATGGGTTACAAAACACAGGAGATAACTGTGCAGCCCGGTGATCAGACCGAAGATCTTTTATTTGAACTGAAAGCAGATGTCTTTCAGGGTGAAACTGTAGTGGTAACAGGAGTTGCCTCTAAAAGATCACGTTCACGGTCCGAAGTTGCTGTTGCCAGAGTGAATGCCGAAGAATTATCTGAAGTTCAGTCCTATAAAGATGTATCTTCTATGTTAGGCGGTAAAGTTGCCGGTGTACAGGTACGCAAGGCTTCAGGAAACGTGGGAGGCGGTATCAGGTTTGACATGAGAGCTAATCCCGGTTTGAATGGTGACGGACAGCCTTTGATCGTTATTGACGGGGTGTTAATGGAAAGCGGTGCTGTTACCGGCTGGGATGTCGGTGGTCAGGATAATTCCATGCTCGCCGATCTTAATCCTGATGATATTGCAAATATCGAGGTTCTAAAAGGACCTGCAGCAACTGCTTCTTACGGAACCAATGGTTCCAATGGTGTGGTCATAATTACCACGAAAAGAGGAAGAGGTGCCGGAGGAGGAGTAAAGCCTTTTGCCATTAATTACAAAACCGTATTTGGATACAACAGACAATCTCATGAATATACTGAAGATGAATTTGAATCTTATGATGACTGTAATGCAATATTTCGGGATGGTCCCATCCAGCAGCATATTCTCAGTGCTTCCGGTGCTTCCGGAAATATGAGATACTATGTTGGTTTTGATACAAGGGATGAAAAGGGAATAATTCCCAATAACTATTTTAACCGTACCGCAGTACGTGCCAATATTGATGTTTTTCCTAGTGAAAAGATCACCGTGAATGCCAGTGCAAGTTATGCTATGAGTGAGACCGGACGACCCAATAATGATAATAATATTTACGGTTTTCTGGGCAATACTATGCTGTTTCCCTGGTCTTATCTGTTCACTGACAGTGCTGCAGTTCAAAATTTAAAAACAGATATGCAAAGAAACAGATTCATCGGTTCTGTACAGGCTAATTATTCTCCCATAAAAAATCTTAATTTTAATGCAACCATTGGAATTGATGAGCATGATCTCCGGGATGATAAATTGTATCCGTATGGATATTTCTACTCGTTTCCTGGTGATACAGGACAGCGTCAATTATGGACGAGAAATTCTCTGCAGCTTAATGGAAACTACAGCGCATCCTACACCTATTATCCTATGGAAGATCTTGAAATAACCTCTTCTGTTGGCGGAACCTTTGTTGAAACCAAGACCAGATCCTTTAATATTTCGAAAAAAGATTTTGAGACCGGACTGATCACAAATATTGGTGCAGCAAGTACATATACTGGTGGTGATGAAGCCAAATTTCACAGAAGAACAGCTTCCATACTTACCACTCACCAATTTTCATTTTTGGATCAGTATTTTGCCACGGTTGTTTTTCGAAATGAATATTCAAGTTCCATTGGTGAAGAAGCACCTGCAGTATTTTATCCAAGTGCAACCTTTGCGGTTCGTATGGATAAGTATGATTTCTTTCCCGACTTTTTCGATCTGATGAAACTAAGAATTGGATATGGAGAAAGCGGACAACTGCCCGGTACACGTGATGCTATACCGCTGCTCTGGCAGGCAGAAAGCTCCGGTATGGGAACAGGTGCAGTTCTTTCTTTTATAGGAAATCCTGAGATAGAACCGGAAAGGATTAAAGAACTTGAGGTAGGATTTGATACTGAATTTATGGATAACTATGCAATTGAATTTTCCTATTTTATGCAGAGAGCGGAAAATTCAATCATTGGTATGAGATTAGCTCCCTCAACCGGTATGATTGCAAGTGCAGTTCCTTTTAATATAGGTGAAGCCAAAGGCTGGGGAGTGGAAGCATTATTGCGGGGCCGTCCTATAAATAAGAGAAATTTTTCAATCGATTTTACTCTTAACCACAGTTATCAGGAAAATGAAGTGGTTGATATCGGTGATGCACAGCCTATGTACAGCGGTTTTGATGTAAATGTGATTAAGCCCGGATTGCCCAAATATGCTTTTTATGTATACAAGGTTCACGGGGCTCTTTTCGATGGAGACGGCGCCTATGCCGGTGTTGATGCAGATGGTGCGGGTGATGAGAAGACCTATGCTGGTAATCCGGTTCCACCACACACTGGTTCTTTTTCTCTTGATATGAAAATTTTCAGAAATCTTAATATCAGAGTACTCTGTGACTGGGCTCTGGAACAGTCTATGTATAATAACACCTATGGATTCCAGTCATTACTGGGTAATAATGCAGAACGTAATGAACTGGCAGAAAAACTTGGTGAATTAACTCCGGGTACCGAGGAATACACAGAAACCGCTCATGCATATGCCAAGACAGACGGAAATTACGATTGGAACTTAATCGAAAGATCAGATTATTTCAAATTAAGAGAAATTAGTCTCAGTTACGATTTAACCAGTTTAATACCACGGGCATTTGGCAGTCAGCTGATAAACAATCTTGTTCTGGGTGTATCCGGATCCAATCTCTGGACCACTACCAAGTACAGGGGTGCAGATCCTGAAGTTAATATGTTTGGTTCAACAGGTCTGGACAGAGCCAATGATTTTCTTACTCTGCAGCATCCAAGAACATATAATGTGTGGTTAAGAATTGGTTTATAAAATAATAGGAGGTTATTACAATGAAAAAGCAGTCAATTATAGTAGTTTTATTGCTTTCCTTCCTTGTATTTATTACAGCATGTGACGAATTCGCCACCTCTGTTGATCCATTAATAGATCAAGTTGAAGATGAACGACTTACAGCTGAAAGTGAAATAAATTTTGTTATCAATGGAGTTCATACTGAATTTACGGATGTGGTTGAACAGGTTCAGCTTCTTTCCGGCTTATTAGCAGATGAACTTATTTTTGATGAAAGAGTTCCGAATGCAACCTTCCCGACTTTCAGAAATATTGACAATGGTGAAATAACGTTAACTGATAACTCGGTTGATGGTTGTTTCTTGGCGCTGGGTCAGTTGAGGTTTTTTGCTGATAATCTGATAGAACGTATCGGCAACATTGATTTTTCCGATACAGATCTGGAAGCCAAAGCGTATTTCTATGGTTATTTCTACGACGGTATTGCCAGAATGTTTTTTGCAGCTTACTTTGGTGTAGATGAAACCACTCCGGGAGGAGTTATTGATGCAGGTCCATTCATTCCTCAGGCAGATATGTATGATCTGGCAGTTGGAAAACTGAATCTCGCCTTAAATTATGCTGATGATGGTTCCTACCAGGAAAAAATTGTTAATACTTTGCTGGCTCGTATTTATCTGAATCAGAATGATTATACTAATGCCGCAGCCTATGCTGCTGATGGATTGGATGGGTTGGAAGGAGATGAACCTTATCAGGCAAAGTATAAAATGGAAGATCCAAACTGGTGGTGGACCCAGGGCGGCCGGGGAAGATCACAGGTTGTGCTTGATTTCAGATTCAAGGATTATGTTGATGCAGATGCTGAAGAAGAAGCACGAGTACTCCTTGATCCTATAGAAGGCAGTGACGGTACTATATTCTACAGACAGGGTAAATATCTCTATGAGACTTCTCCCATTGATTTTATTACCTGGCAGGAAGCATATCTGATCCTGGCTGAATGTGCATTAAACGGCGCTACCACTGATATGTCAGCCTTGGATTATGTGAATGCTGTTCGGGCATCTCATGAGATTTCAGACTTAGCTGCTGTTGATATGGATGCATTAATGGAAGAAAGAGATAAGGAGTTAATGTGTACAGGCAGCAGACTTCCTGATCAGCATCGCTGGGACATCTGGCACCTGGAAGCAGGAAAATGGAAGTATTTGCCAATTCCTGAAAGAGAACGGAATGCGAATCCGAATATTGATTAATTCAGATCAGTAGTAATAGAAGTTAAAAAAGTCAGCCTCGGTTACTGAGGCTGACTTTTTTTATTATGATGTTCATTAAGTAATTTTATTTATAAATATGAAAAAAAACAGAATACTTATCAGTGCCTGCCTTTTAGGGATTAACTGCAGATATGATAATGAGATCCGTCCCTGTTCAAAAATAATCCAGTTAACAGATAAATTTTTATGTATTCCTGTGTGTCCGGAACAATCAGGCGGTCTGTCCACTCCCCGGATCCCCTCTTATATCTTAAAAGGAAATGGGTTTGATGTTCTGGCAGGTAAGGGAAAGGTTATTACTTTTAAGGGTAAGGATGTAACGGATAATTTTCTTCTGGGAGCACAGGAGGCATTAAAAATCGCACAATTAACCGGATGCACACAAGCTGTTCTCAAGGAAAGGAGTCCTTCCTGTGGAGTAAAGTATATTTATAACAAAGATATATTGGTGGAAGGATGCGGAGTAACAACAGCATTGTTAATGAAAAACGGATTTACAGTACGATCAGAGCAGGATGTGGGTTAACCTGCGTATACTGAGGTTCTGTTGTGATTTTACTTAACAACAGAAATATATACTCAAATACATATAAACCAACTAATCAAATATAATTTTTTAAAAAATAATACTTGATAATAAGCCATAAATATGATATGGGTACCATCCTGAAAAAAGTTTACAGTTTTTTAGGGTATTTGTTAAAAATGTCATTCTGAGCGACCGGAGGGAGCGAAGACGTTATCCTGAGCGAGCAAAGCGAGCGAAGAATCTCACGCCTCTGAATAAAAAAGTATGATGAATTTTTGCTGGAAAAGTACGATTCCTTAAAAAAATAATAATCATTTCTAACTAAGTTTTTTTATTGAAATTTATGTAGTCTGAGATTCTATGCACTCTGCAGTAGCACTGAATAATTACTATGTAACTGCATTTTTCTGGATGACAAGATTATCAAATGTAAATTATTTATTGTACTCTATGATTATTACTTTTTATTCATCATTGATCTGAGAAAGGTATAAAGATTGGAGCGGTTTTCTGAGTAGGATTTCTGAGGATTGATATTATATCTGATATTATAAAAATGGCTGCTGTTAGGTTTATTGAAACTTATCCGGACTGCCGGGTTAAGCTGCCGGCAGAGAAGGATGTTCAGTAGATTAAAATTTGGATCCAGATCGATAAATACATCACATTTTTTATTATATAAATTGTCAAGATTATGGGAATGTATAAAATGTAAGGGATTATAGTTAATTTTTTTAGGATAGTCATTAATCCTATGATTGGTCTCAATTTTACAGCCTTCAACAGTATGTTCCGGATACAATATGGTTACCGGTTTGTTTTTGAATAAATTGGAGAATTTTTTTATAGAGATTCCAAAATCTTTATTTTTTTCTTCAGCAGGACATGACAATATTATAGTACTGGAGTCATTCATCAAATATCTGTATTCAGAACTATTTTTAGAGCTGAACGGATTTATGAAAAAACGTATAAATAAAGCTGACAAATAATCCAGCATGTTTGGTGTTTCCGAAATTAGTTATCGATAATATTTTATTTTTTTCTTTAAAAACAATGTAGTTAATTAAGTTTAAAAAATCAATAAAATTAATTCTTTTCTTGACCAATTTAAGAAAATTGGATACATTTATAAGAGTTACTTATTAACAGATATCACTGCATTTTAGAAAGGGAAAAAAATGATTTACAGGTATAAGTACATTGTGTTTTTTTATGCTGTCATGATTTCCGGATTATTTATTTTACCTGTTTCCTCAGAAGGTCAGATTATTATTGATCATACCTGTACTGATATTAGCAAAATTCCGGAATCAGCTATTGTTGAGGCAAAATCTCAGCTGCATATTGCTTATGGTCATACTTCTCATGGCAGTCAGATAACCGATGGAATGATCGGACTGGTGGATTTTGCCAACAACGGAGGGAAGGGGTTGTCCCTTTCTGAAGATATTTTTGCCTGGAATAACGGAGGAACAGAAGGAGCCCTGGATTTGGAAGAAGGGGACGGATATGGTTCCGGCTGGCTGGATCATGATTGCGGTTACTATCCAGATTGGGTGAACGAAACCCGGGAATATCTTGATGATTCCTCACATTCCAATGTGAATGTTATAATGTGGTCCTGGTGCGGACAAGTTGAGGATAAGTATCGTTCCGGAACCATAGACAGTGAATACCTGCTTCCGATGAGTCAACTGGAAACTGATTATCCCGAAGTTACGTTTATTTATATGACAGGGCATGTGGATCATTGGGATGATGCAGATAATAAAGCGGCTAATCAGTATATTCGTAACTATTGTATTGATAATGATAAGGTGCTGTATGATTTCGCGGATATCGAAAGTTATGATCCGGACGGAACCTATTATGAATTTCCTCATGATAATTGTGATTACTATACATCAGCTGACGGGGGGAAAATAGGAAACTGGGCTCTTGAATGGCAGGATTCTCATACTAAGGGTGTAAAGTGGTATGACTGCGGCGCTGCTCATTCCTATCCTTTGAATTCCAATCAAAAAGCCTATGCAGCCTGGTGGCTGTGGGCAGTTCTGGCTGGGTGGGAAGAAACCACAGGAGTGCAGGCTCCTCAACCATCAACTGTTCAAATAGAGTATAAACTTCATCAGAATATCCCCAATCCTTTTAATTCCGTAACTGCTATACGATATTCTCTTTCAGTGGATTCAGATGTACATATAAAAATCTATACTGTAACGGGCAAGGAAGTATGTACTGTTTTTAAACATCATTATCAGCCAAAGGGTACATTTTCTGTAACCTGGGATGCAACAGATAAGAGAGGCCGCAAAGTCAGTTCCGGAGTATATATATGTGTTCTTACAGTAGATAATAATAAAATTATAAAAAAAATGATATTACTGGAATAATAATGTGTTATTTAAAAGTCACAATGACAAATTTTAATAATTTATCGATCCTAACAGAAAGGAGTAAATGGTGAATTTTAATGATCTAAAAGTATTAAATGAAGGTAAAACAAAAATCATTTGTGAAAACCCGGAAGATCCAAAAACTGTATATATGATTTTTAAGGATGATATAACAGCTGGTGACGGTGCAAAACATGATCAAATCAAAGGCAAAGCCCTGGTAGACTGGAAAACCAATAAAGATTTATTTGAATTTCTTAACCGTAAAGGTATACGAACTCATTATATTGAAAGCCCTGAAGAAAAGGTAAGTCTGGTGAAGAAACTGGACTTCAAAATTAACCTGGAAGTAGTAACCAGAAGAGTTGCTGCAGGTTCAATCCTCAAGTGGGGAGATCTTGAAGAAGGGAAACGGTTTGATCCGCTTATTACCCAGTTTCATTATAAGGATGACCCTTTACATGATCCCATGCTAAATCAGTCCTATGTTGATTACATTATCAGAGCCAAAGAGGGAGGAGAAATATATAAAGATATGCAAAAGATCAATATGGAAGTTTTTGAATATCTGGAAAAAGCCTTTGCTCATTCTAACATTCAGCTTGTAGATTTCAAACTGGAATATGGACTGATTGACAATAAGGTTACTTTAATTGATGAGATAACCGGCGGATCTTTCCGGCTCTGGCCCTATGCAAAAAAGAATCCGGATCTGAATAAAGAAAATATATTAAGCGAACTTGATCCTTCAGCACGACTGGATAAAGATACATACAGGAAGGGAGAATCGCTGGATAGTGTACAGTCAAAATTTGAAAAAATTTCAGAAATAACTTCTCAATTCAGCAGCTTACAATAAGCAGGATGGGTTAGGTTTATTAACAGGAAAATTTATTAAGTTGCATTATTCCTTTTTTATATATGTTTAAAATCAATATTTGAAATCTATATTTATAATACTTTGATTTTTATGGATTTCTTTATATGATCGGAAATTGACCGGTATTTAAAATATTATAATAAATTATGAAAAATATTTCATTTTGCAATATTTATTAAAAAATTATTTTTTGTTATATAAATTAAAGAAATAATTATAAAATTTTAAATTATTGATATATGATTTAGTATAGCAGTTTAAAATTATAATATTCTATTATTTAACTGCCTGGAAATATAAGCCTTATAGAAATTTACACAGAAATTATCTGCATGATTTATGGAATATGAATGTGGAGATAAAAATTTAATAGTTTTGCTAATTCTGGCCCGTTTATTGCAAGATGGTGTTTAAGATAAAAATATGAATATTTAAGAAATTAAAAAAGAAAATTTAGAATGAATTTTACTTTACAAAAACAAAAGCAGTGGCAGCGAGTTCTGGGAATTGATTACAGTAGTAAAAGTCTGAAATATGTATTGGTCAAAAGAAGTGTGAGAGGAATTAAAGTTGACGGATTCGGGAAATATTCTTTTACCGGAGAAGATACTGAAGACGAAGTAGAAAAAGCATTGAATCACCTTTTAAAGGATAATAAATATTTAAGGAAATCCAAGATCGTTATTGGTCTTGAAGATAATGATGTAGTATTAAAGACCGAAAGTTTTCCTAATCTTTCACGAAAGGAAATACTTCAGTCTATTCATTTTGCTTTACAGCGGGAAATAAGTCAGGAAGGAATAGAAACAGAAATTATTTGCGATTACAGGCCTGTAGAAGGAGATAATAAAGATTCTGATTATATTACTATGGGTGTCCCCGAAGATGTGGTTGTTAATAAAGTGGGAGTTGTTGTCGCACAAGGGGCTACACCATCAAAGGTTATACCAACAATAGTTACACTATTAAATGTATTACAATTTATCCCTGGTATTAAGGAGATGGGCGAAATTGGATTGATGGATATTGGTGCTACCCGAAGCATATTAATATTTGTCAGGGACGGGAGGATAGAATTTTACAGGGAGATTCTGGTTGGAGGTGACGATTTCACCAAAGGTATTACAGGTACAATTTTCCATGAAGGAAAGGCAATACAATTAATAAGTGAAGAAGCAGTTGAGTTTAAATTGAAGTATGGATATCCTCTGGAATATTCTGAAGGGATGTCATTTCATGGTGCTCCCATTTCTGAAATAGGAACTATGATGAGGCCAGTGGTTGAGAGGCTTATCGGAGAGATCAAACGCTCAATAGGTTTTTTCAAGGATAAATCAGAAAGTGGAGATATTAACAGGCTATATTTATTAGGAGGAGGCGCACAACTTAAAAATTTACCTGATATATTATCAGAAAAACTTGAACTATCTGTATTTCCCTTACCTTTTCCAAAGGATGTTCAGATAACGGGTAATCAAGAACAGAAAAAAATCTTCAGGTCAAAATATTTAGAACAGGCTGTCAGCTTTTCACTTGCTTTAGAAGATTCACCAGAGGGTAATTTGTTACCTGATATATATAAGAAGGTTCATAAAACCTCAACTGTGAAAAGATATGTTCTGCTGTTCCTCGGTTTATTTATATGTATATTATTAATGATTTGGTGGATGGGAGAGAAAGAGATTGATATCCTTGAGGCACAGGTTGTACAGTATAAAAACAGAATATCGGATATTCATGAAGCCAGAAGTAATGCCCAGCTGTTAAGGGTGTTAGAGAACAGTAAAGATGAATTGCAATCACAATTGGCTGAATTGAATGCCAGTTATACTCAGGATGAGACCTTGATCCAGGTTTTAAGAATGATTTCTCATATTACCCCGGAAAATTGTATGGTTTATTCGTATGAATATAAAAGCACCCAGAATTTGCAGGAAGAAGAAGACTCGAGAAGGAAAAGGAAAAAAAATGATGAAAGCCAAAATAAAAAAGGGACAGTTGCAACCATACACTTGGTATATCCGGATCCGCCCACTGATGTTGAGATTGTAGCATTTAAATTTGTTGTTGATTTAGAGGAATCCGGGTTCTTTTCTGATGTTAATATGATACAACAGGAATATGCCAAGGATCAGAGTACTTTTATGTTTACCGTTGAAGCAGTCTTAAGTAAATAGTTCCATAGAGGAGTATTATCTTGAATAAGAATATCATAGCATTAATTGGTTTGTTTATTGTAGTTTTTATAATCTGGTATTTTGTTCTCTACACTCCTCAGGCAGATACAATGAAGGAATTGAATATAACAATACAAGAATATAGAGAAATGGAAAAGCAGCATGTCCCAGAAAGCAGGATATTATTCATGGAACAGACACTTGACAGTCTCAGAGCAAGAGTGAAAAAAATAAAGAATCAATATTATTTAGACAGAGCCATACTGGATTTAGGCAGACATATTGAAAGAATCGGAAACAAGTATGGTTTGACGTTTAATAAAATATCATTGGTAGATTATAATATAATCAATTTTTTCAGTGACAAAAGTGGTCAAACTGTAGCTGAGCTTCCGGTTCAAGTTGAATTTGAGGGTGAGTATAATGCAATAACAACCTTTCTTGATAATATTAATGGATTTCCGTTTTTAATCAGGTTTACTGACGTATCAATACTTAATGATGATGAAACAGATACAATAGATATAATATTAATTGGCAAGGTGGTAATAACCAAATCGGAAATAGGTGAAACTGAGGGAGTTACAAATGAAAGTATCTGATCTATTCAGGATAAAAGATAGATTTTTATTAGGTATTTTAATATTTTTATTTTTGCACATTTTGCTTACCTGTACCAGTAAAAATCCAGTGGATCCAACTGAGAAAAGTGAAGAAAATCTTTATATATTAACAAATATTTCAACTTCTGTTGATAAGATTTATAAAGGTGATTCTGTTACAGTTCAAGTACAGTTATTGGATATTAATGAAAAACCTGTAGAAAACCATCGGGTTAATTTCAATGTTAATATAGGCTCAATAAAGCCGAGTCAGGATATGACAGATGCTAACGGGTGGGCAAGATCAGAATTTTACAGTGAAGATGATCTGGGTAAGGCTACAATAAAAGCAACAAGTGATGAAGCCATTTCTTGTTCAGTTGAGATAGATGTTCTCTCTTATGAGCAAAGCTCGTTGTTAATCAGTACTGCAAAGAAAGAATTGCTTGCAAATGGTATTGATTCTACTATAGTCAATATCAGCATTCAAGGTGATTCTGTTGATTATGAAGGGAAAGTTATCTCTCTGGATGCAGAACCTGGTACAATAAATCCACCAACAATAATCCTGAATTCTGAAGGAAAGGCAACAGCATTTCTTATATCTATTGGCAGTAAAAGAGATACAGTATCAACAGTAACAGCAGAAATGTCTACCGGACAGGGAACAATTACAGCAGTGCCTGTCAAGGTCAAATTTACCGGTGTTAATTTTACAGTACACGCTAATCCTAAGGTAATTATGGCTGACGGGAAAAGCACTTCTAACATCTCTGTTATTATTAAAGAAACAAATACAAATTTCGCCTTATCCGGACAGGTAGTTGAGTTTGCAGCCAGTAACGGACTTATTCCCCGTTATGCTTCTACTGATCAAAAAGGATTGGCTCAAGCAGAATTAACCAGTTCTGTTGATTCTGCTGTATCAAAGATAACAGTATATTATGGTATACTGCAAGACAGTGTACATGTTGAATTCCGGAAATCAACCCCTTCTAATGTTGAAGTATCAGCCATTCCTTCAGTTATTGTTGCTGATGGTGAAAGTCAGTCGCAAATACGGGTAAATGTTACTGATGAAAATAATAACCCTGCACCGGACGGAACCCCGGTTGATTTTGAGATTACCGATGGTTCCGGAAGTATTGAACAATATAAAGTGACCGGTAACGGTGTGGCTACCAGTTATTTAACCAGCAGTACTAAACCTGATACTGCTCACGTCAGAATAATCGTTACTATTTCTGAAACTTCGGTGTTAAGAGATTCAATAGATGTTGTATATATAGCAGGGGATCCGGACAAAATTCTTGTAAAAGCCAACAAGGATATAGTAAAGGCTAATGGTATAGATACTACTCATGTTAAAGCAAAAGTGATGGATTCCCAGGGAACACCTCTTAAAAACATTACTGTTAATTTCAGTGCCACTATCGGTGATATTACCTCAAATGCTACTACAAATTCTTCAGGTATTGCCGGTGCAGTATTTTCCAGCGGAGAAGTGGGATACAGCACTATTACTGCCCGGGCTGAAGGATTTTCGGTTTCCGGTAAAACTACAGTTGCATTAATACCCGGTCCGCCGAATTCCATTCTCCTTAATTTTGATCCTCCGGTGATCGGCGTAAAGGAGACTGGTCAGAATCAGACTACTCTTATTGAAGCAGATGTCAGAGATACAAAAAATAACCCAGTGGTTGATGGCACCAATGTGATTTTCAGAATTGTTCATGGGCCCGGAGGAGGAGAAACATTAAGTTCACGGGATTCCATCCCAACTGTCGATGGGAAGGCACGGATTTCTTTATCCAGCGGAACTGTTTCCGGAGTGGTGCGGGTTGAGGCGAAAACAGTAAGACTGGGAGGAAATATAATATCAGAATCTTCAGAGATAATGATACAGGCCGGCCCCCCTCATATGAAAGATGCAAATAACTTCTCAACCACTCATATGACTCTTGCTGCAGAAGTGTTGAATATCTGGAAAATACATGGTGAAACAACACTTACGATATCAGTTTTTGATAAATATCATAATCCGGTTCCGGAAGGAACGGCTGTATATCTGACTGTTTCCGGCGGGGGGGTGGAAACAAAAACTGCGTATACCAATGAAATGGGAATTGCAAATGTTGTTCTGCATGCCGGCAATCCTCAGCCTACGGTGAATAATTTTTACCATGGTCAGTTAATGCATAATCCCAATATTCCAAGTAAGCCGTTATCCGGTATAGTGTATTATCCGGAAATTGGGGATACATTACTTCCAAATTTTGAGGGATGGAATTATAACAGTATTTATGATCCTCCTGATTATATAGATCCTTTGGATGAGCATGATCCCTCAGATGATCTGGAGGATGGAAGTGATATCTGGGATCTTATTCTTAATTCCATGGAATCCAGTAATTTCGATACAGTAGGGAGATATCATAACAGTGATACGGACGTGTATCACGGATTGGAGAATGACGGTATTGCCAGAGTAATTGCCCGTACTGAAGGAAGAGATGCTCAGGGTGACTCACTACTGGTATGGGATCAGATTGCAGTCGTATATTCAGGAGCTGTGGGGTATAGGGACAACAGTTATCATTCATTAGGTGATGATTCACTGCATATGGGGGAATACAGAACTATGATTTTTTCTTTGATGGACTCAAATGGCAATCCTATTCAATCCGGATCAGAGATAACTGCACGGCTGACGAATGATGTTGATGCACGATTAAGCTGGGAAAGTTTTGAAACCTCTGCAGGAACAGGACAAGTGTATTATTCTATCACTATTGCCAATACAATTGAAGATCCAACTGAAGATAATGATGAAGGATATACTTCAATAGAGATTACATGGGAATCAAAAGATAAACACCAGAAAGGTATAGCTGTTACAGAATATGGAGTGGTTATAACTATTTGATGAGAATTTATAGAAGATAGTGAAATTATAGAATAAAGAAAATATTACAGGAAAATATTATGAAACTCAATACATTATTAGCAGTGTTATGTGTTACCCTGGCCGGTACTGTGAATAGTCAAATTGTGGGCAATCCGGTTGGTACCAAAGGGACGAAGGAATGGTCTGTAAGTATAAATGGGGGATATATGGCTCATTCCTATGATTATCAAACATACTCAAGACGGTTATTATTGAAAAGTGAATGGGGTATTACCCCCTGGTTTGATATGTATTGTATGGGGGGTGTACATGATCTGGAAATAAATTTTTCCAGAGCGGATTTTACTGATTTTAAAAGTAAAATGAGGTTTTGCTATGGTGCCGGATTTGATATGGCATTTCAACCCAAAAGGGATCTGCCATTAGGTGTTTGGTCAGGGGCACAGATATTCAAGGGGCCGGCAAAAGGAGATTATTTTGAGAATTTATCCTTTGCTGGCACTACTATAACAAAGAAATATAAATATGAATATAACTGGACTGAAACTAAAGGGTTTCTGGGATTGATTTATTACGGAAAACATTATAATATATACTTAGCAAAAGCAGGCTGGTTACTTCAGAATACCACTACGTTGAGGCAATATAGTGAGAGTGGAACTACATGGAGTTTAGAGAAAAAACAAGAAGGAGAAGACAGGAGCACTATTTGGTCAGGAGGGATCTTTGGATTGGAATTCGAACTTCCGGGTAACTACACCTTAACTTTTGAAGCTTTATTATTCAATGAAGTGGATTATCAGTTAATGCTTGGGTTCAGCCAGACAGGTACTCCTGGCTGGTAATAAAGTCAATGGAAATTATGAGATGAAACTTAAAAAGAGTGAAAAACGAATGTTAATCATACTTGGTGTTGTTGTTGCTGCTGTAATTATCTTTCAGTTTGTTACTGGTGGTAAAGAAGAAACTGACACTACGGTTACAACAACTCAGCCACCAGGTACTCAAAATGTTGTCAGTTCTCCTTCAGTTGACCAGATCAAATCACAACAACAACCTGATAAAAAACCAAAAGCCAAAAAGATATATAATACCTGGGGAGATAATCCTTTTTCAGTATCATCACAACCAAAGAAAAAAACGAGTGTCAGCACTGTAGTGAGAGCTGAATCTAAAAGTGAAGACTTGCCTAAACATAAATTTTTAGGAGTTTTTGAAACTGCGACCAGGAAATATGCCTTGATAGATGATTTAGTTATCGCGGAAGGAGATGCCAAAGAAGGTATTGAGGTTGTGAAGATAGAAAAGAACAGAGTAACCTGCAGAAAGAAAGGAAAAACATTTACTTTATACTGGAGTGAAGAATTATGAGACTCAAAAAAGTAATAAATATATTAGTCTTAGTTTCATGTTTAATATTTATATACAGTGAAATCAGTGCGCAGGTATATTTATTAAATATACAAAAAGGAGCTGAGGGTAGCAAAGCATGGACGATTTTAACATTTGATAAAAATGTTAAAATTCTCGGAATCTCAAATCAGGAATATAGCAGTGTCAGTGTATATTTGCAGTGTTTAACTCGTAATTATAGTAATTCAGTTATCTCAATATCAGAAAGACTTAATAGAGAAATACGAGTTGAACAAATCAAGACCGACCCAATGATAGCAAAATTTACTATTGTTTGTAATTATGATGTACCATTATCAATTTTAAAAAAAGATAGATATGTCGTTATTTCAATGGAAAGTGAAAGATTACTCACTCCGGAAAAAACAGTAAGTTCCCTGGATATATTTGAGTCTTCAGGGAGACTTGTTGATGTTTATAATGTAGCTGAACAAGAGAGAAGTACTACTACACTGAAATTTGAAGGGAATTATCAATGGATTGGCTATTTTCGGCCCTCACCGGAAAAGTGTGAATTACTGGTGACCAATGCTATCTTATTGACTTCAGAAGACAGATATTTTTTCAGTAATGATCCTTTAACAGAAGTATGGCTTGAAGCAGATAGCAGGAAAACTGACAGAACAATTATTAATCTTTTTTTAAAGCCATTGCACGGATATTCAATTTTTGATATTAATAAAGAAATTACTATCAGAACTGAAATGAATCAAACCATTTATCCTGAACTGGCTACAGAAAAAGAAGAAAAGTTAGAAGATGATTTAGTAAGCTTAGATTACGCTGATTCTGATGAAGTTACTTTAGAATCATTATTTATGCCAGAAGAAAAAACTCCTGTAAGCAAAGAAAAACCTGAAACAACAAAGGTTGCAGAGCAGGAACAAATTAGAGAAAAAGAAGAACAAAAGGTGGAGAAAGAACCGGTTGTCCCCAGCTATGAAGAAAAAGTTAGAGCCAGGAGGGAGATGATTACACCCAAGCCAGAACCCGAACCTGTACTTGAGCCTGACTTCGGCATACCCTGGGATGCCAAATTGCCTTCTATGAATTTTCGCTCTGCCCCCTTAAAGGATGTATTGCGTACAATAGGAGATCCTTTTAATTTAAATCTATTAATCGATGAAGCGGTTAAAGATTCCGTGACCTTCAGATTAAGTGATATTACTTTACGTCAGGCTTTTGATAAATTATTGCATACAAACAATTGTGAATATATGGTAGATGATGGTATAATATTGGTAAAACCGACCAGAGTTGCCTATAAAGGCGGGATGCTAACAGAAATTTTTAGATTGGAATATGCTGATGCCAATAATGTGGCAGAAGTTGTAAAACCTATGGTGAGTGCAGATTCATTGATAAAAGTTTATCATAATGAATTTTTATCTAAAGACGTAGGAACTAATAACAGACAAAAAAATAATGAAGTAGCCATTCACGGAATACGAAGAACGAGTATTCTAATCATAACTGAGAGACCGGAAAAAATTGAAAAGATTAAAAAAATCATTGCTGAATTAGATGTACAGCCGGTATTATTTGAAATTAAATCCAAGTTAGTGGAAGCTGCTCCCATGGATAAGAGTAAATTAGGTATTAATTGGGATAAAGCTCTGACAACAATTCTTTCAAATCAAATTTCTCCCGGCTCAGGTACAACAGGAGATGGATATTCAGGGATTAACGTCAATCCGGGAAGCATTGGTCAGCTGCAGCTTGCCAGTCTGTCTACCAGTCAATATGAGGCTGTTATTGATTTTTTAAGAGAAAAAACTGATTCCAGACTTAAGTCAAGGCCCAGTATCATTGCCATGGATAATGAAGAAGCTTCCATCAGTGTTGGAACTACAGTTCCTATTCCCAAGATCCAGAGAGGAATGGGAGGACAGGGTGATATGGTAACCTTTGAATATAAAGAAGTTAATATTCAGCTTAATGTTACTGCTCATCTTGGCAAAAATGACAATGTTATTATGTATGTTAATCCTGTGATAGAGGAAATTACTGATTGGGTAGTATATGAACAGCAGAGAGCTCCTATTACATCCAAGAGAGCAGTAAATACATTTGTCAGGGTAAAGAATGGAGAAACAGTTGTAATTGGTGGTTTGATGAAAAGTAAACGACAAAAGATTCGGAATAAAGTATGGTTACTTGGAAGTATACCTTTAATCGGTAAATTATTCCAGAGTGAAGAGTATGAGTATACACAATCAGATGTATTAATATTTATTACTCCCACTGTTGTAAACATATAAACAAAGAGAAAAAATTTATGATAAGTTTAGAGAACATTAAAAATTTACTATTACAAGCTGTAAAAAACAATGCATCGGATATTCATTTAAGTAAAGGATATCCGCCTATGGTGAGAATTGACGGAAGATTAATTCACCTGAAAGGTAAAGTGTTAAGCCATCAGGATATGGAAGATATAATTGTTCAAATACTGGATGATTATCAGATGGATACATTCAAAAAAGATTTTGAACTTGATTTTGGTTATACTATTCCTGATGTGGCTCATTTCCGGGTGAATATCTTTAAAAAACTGGGTGGGTATGCATTAGCTTTCAGGATTATCCCTGATGAAATCAAGACATTAGAAGAATTGGGAATGCCTCAGGGGGTTGTACAGCTGGCAAAAAAGATGGAAGGATTAATATTAGTAACCGGCCCTACTGGTCATGGAAAATCTACAACCCTTGCTGCCATGATTGAATTAATGAATACTGAGAGAAGATCTCATATTGTCACCATAGAAGATCCAATTGAGTATACGTATACCCCTAAAAATTGTTTGATACAACAGAGAGAACTTGGGCATCATACTCATTCTTTTGCCAGAGCTTTAAAAAGTGCTTTGCGGGAAGATCCCGATGTGATTTTGCTTGGAGAGATGAGAGATCTCGAGACGATATCTCTTGCCTTAACAGCAGCAGAAACAGGGCATCTTGTTCTTTCTACGCTCCATACCCGTAATGCACCTGATACTATAAACCGAATAATTGATGTTTTTCCTCCTGAACAGCAAAGACAAATTCTCAGTCAGATTGCAAATTCTTTAATTGGCATTGTTTCTCAGCGGTTATTGGGTTTAGCAAGCGGGAGCGGAAGAGTGGCAGCTGTTGAAGTCATGATCGCGGATTCAGCTATTCGAAATCTTATCAGAGAAAAGAAGGCTCATCAGATTCGTTCAATTATGCAATCCAGCTCTTCAATTGGTATGCAAACCATGGATGACAGTCTTCTGGAGTTGATGAAAAAAGGGGTGATCACCAGGAATTCCGCTATGAGACATGCAGTTGAATCAGACAGATTTATGCCCCAGTCTTCAGGAAAAAAAAATAAAATGAAATATTAATTTAATGCTGTATTTATGTGTTTATAGATATCCATATAATGGATAATTGTTCTATTATCTAATAAATGTTTATAAATAATTTCTGCTGAAAGTTTTTGCCCTTTCTCATTAAGATGTCCTGTTCCGTTATATAATACTTGAGCAGCAGGTTCGTAATGGGGCCTGTTATCAATATAATCTTTCAGTCTTCTCCGTAAAAAGATTGAATCTATATTCTTTTTACGGAGAATCCCAGACAATTTCCGATCCGGATGATCTGCATCAAGATATGGCTGGGCTTCCGGATCTTTCACCACAAATGATTTCCACCTGTCATGATATAATTGATGAGAATTGGGAATTACCACGAATAAAAAGTAACCTGTTTCCTGCAGAACTTCTTTGTGAAAAGTATGAATTATTTTTTCATTCAATTTCCAGGCATAATTAAGTTTCTCAGAATCTTTGTTCATAAAAATCAATTTACCTTCTCTGACTTTATAAAATGTGTCTGATTTTTTTAATTTATCTGCAAGAATATTGGTTGTATGTTTCTGCCAAACATAAAATCTGCTGTGCCGGTTTAACCAGGTAGAAATTTTTTTTTGGACAGTGAAATAAGGTTTTATATATAGATCTCCGTTTTGATCCATATCCATATATATACGGGGATATGTACTTAGCCTATCATAGTTATCAGAGAAATCATTTCCTATATAATAAGCACAAATTACAATATCAGGATTATATTTGGTGACCAATCTCCTGAATAAGACTAATTCCTGTGCAGTACTTGCAGCAGTTATTCCGAAATTAAAAACTTCCCAGGTAATATCAGGATGCTGTTGATTCAGTTTTTGTTCCAGCTGATATACCAATGTTTCTTCTGTCGTCGTTGCTATAGCTGCAATCTGAGAATCACCCAGAATTGCTATACGGCATGTATTTTGTGGTTTTTTATAGGGTCGGTTACTCTCCCTGAAACCATCTTTATTAAATTTTAATCTGACATATTGCTGACTCTCATTGATAAAAATTTTTTTGGAGTAATTGGGGATATATTTTTCTCCAATTTCACTATCTTTGATTTTCAATGGAGGTTGAATGTTACTAAAAATACGTACAATTAATTCAGCTAGAGTAACAAAAATAAAAAGGGATATAAAAACAAGGAGAACCCGAAAAATAATTTTCTTTAAAATTTTTACAAGCATAGCAATCTTCTCTTTTTTTAGTAATAATTTAAAAAAGTGTATAGATGAACGGTGCAACTACGCTGTTCTGTGTAAAGATAATTAAAATACCAAGTAATAAAAGCATGACAATAATTGGGAGAAGCCACCATTTTTTATTATGTTTGAGGAATTCAAAGAATTCAACAATAATTCTGACCTTTGACATCGAGTATCTCCTAATACATTTTTTCATAATTAATTTTTTTTGTTTTTTTTGTGATCCAGTACGTATTTTTTTCTTCATTTTGTTCAATATCCAGCGTTTTTTTCCCTGATAATTTAAGTATTATTCCAATAGGTGTTATTACCAGAAAAAAAAGAGCTATAAGAATTAAACGTGAAATCAGCCCACCTATTACTAAGGCAAGCCCCATCCAGAACTTATAGACATATTTCAAGAGATTTGGATAGAGCAATCCGGAGATCAGTAAATATACACTGAATCCGCTTAATATGATCTGAAGTGTTTGAGGATAATCATAAAACCACATCAAAACAACAATAAGTAAAAATATGCAACCAACAAAAATACCAAATTTTTTAAGGTTTTTTACAGAAAGGTCAAGCTCCTGTATACCTGTTCTGACTTCTTTAATCCAGCTCATTTATTGTTCTCACAATAATTTCTGTAGTTACATACAGGCTGTTCCTTTTTATAGAGAATATAATTATCCATTACCAATGTGTCCATATCTGTTCTCATAAAACATTTATAAGCATCCTCAGGTGATTGGACAATAGGTTCTCCTCTAACATTGAAGGAAGTATTTATAATTACAGGACATCCTGTTTTCTCATAAAAACGATATATTAGACTATAAAAGAGGGGATTATCCTTTTTTGATACACTTTGAAGACGTGATGAAAAATCTACATGAGTTACTGCCGGAATATCAGAACGGACAATTTTTAATTTATCCATACCCTCTAATTTTTTTTCTTCATTTTTTATTTTCCGTTGTTTTTCTTTTTTTATATCTGTTACCAGAAGCATATAAGGGCTTTCCCGGTCAATTTCAAAGTATTGTCCAATTTTTTCCTTTAGAACAGCAGGTGCAAAAGGTCTGAAACTTTCTCTGAATTTGATTTTCCGATTTATTTTTTCCTGCATTTGTGGTGAACGGGCGTCTCCCAGGATAGAACGGTTTCCCAGAGCACGTGGGCCAAATTCCATCCGTCCCTGAAACCATCCGATCACTTTTTTTTCAGAAATTAAATCTGAAACAATATCCAGCAACATTTCCCTGTTTTTATAATGATAAGTACATTGATGCATATCTAAAAATTTTTTTATTTCATTGTTACTGTATGATGGTCCTAAATATGAACCTTTTTGCAGGTCCTTACAGTTTTTGTTCGGCAGCGGCTGAGAATAGTAGTGATGATAAATAATCAAGGATGCACCTAAAGCCCCTCCGGCATCCCCTGCAGCAGGCTGTATCCATATATTTTCATATAAACCTGAACGAAGGAGCTTTCCGTTCGCGACACAATTAAGAGCAACTCCGCCGGCCAGACATAAATTGTTTTGGCCTGTACAGTGTTTTACATGACATGCCATCCTAAGTAAAATTTCTTCTGTAACATCCTGAATTGAGCGGGCCAGATCCATTTCGCGCTGTGTAATCTCAGATTCTGGTTTTCTGGGAGGTCCGTCAAACAATTGAGCAAACCGCTTATTTGTCATTCTTAAACCTGAACAGTAGTTAAAATAATTCATGTTCATAGTGAATGAACCGTCCTCCTTTAAATCGAGAAGGTGATCATAAATCTTTTTTACATATATAGGTTTACCATAAGGAGCTAATCCCATTAATTTGTATTCTCCTGAATTAACTTTAAATCCGGTAAAATAAGTGAAAGCTGAATATAAAAGACCTAATGAATGGGGAAAATGCAGTTCTGCCATTAATTCTATATGATTATTTTCCCCAATACCATAACTGGTGGTTGACCATTCTCCAACCCCGTCTACAGTAAGAAAAGCAGCACTGGTAAAAGGAGAAGGAAAATATGCTGAGGCAGCATGTGATTCATGATGTTCAGTGAAAAAAATTTGTCCCTTATATCCGAGTTTTTTTGAAATAATATCAGGAATCCATAATTTTTCTCTAATCCATAACGGTAAAGCTTTGAGATAAGATGAGATTCCTCTCGGAGCATACATTAAATAGGTTTCAAGGATACGTTCAAATTTAATAAACGGTTTATCATAAAAGACAATACACTCTAAATCATTTATATTTATATCAGCCTCATTAAGGCAGTAATAAATTGCATTAATAGGGAAGCTGAAATCATGTTTTTTCCTGGTGAACCTCTCCTCCTGTACTGCAGCTATAATGGTGCCGTCATATAAAAGACAAGCAGCACTGTCATGATAAAAACAAGATAATCCTAAAATATACATTCTATTTATTCCCGGGTAAGACCACCCATTTAATAACCCAGTCCTTAAATTCAAGATCGAGACAAACAGCAGTTCCGTTTGAAAAGACCAGTACTTTATTATCCGGTGAACCTGTAATAAGATATGAAATTAGTCTTTCTAAAAACGGCAGATGACTAACCAGCATTTCATTTTTGTCGGTGTTGATTCTGTCAGCAAAATTTATAACATCATCATTAGGACCGATTCCGTCGATTTCCTGTAATTTAATATCTCCATTTAATTCAGCTGCAAGGATTTGACCAGTCTGCATAGCTCTTTTTTTTTCGCTGTGTTTTATACAGTCAACAGCAGGATGATATTTATTGATTTGATCAGCAACGTCTTTGATCTCTTCTGTTCCATATTGGGATAGTCCTTTTTCCGGATCCTGATCTGAAGATACATATCTGCCGTGTCTTACCAAATACAATGCCATAATTACTTTTTTCCTTTTTTATGTTTAAATACAAAAATTGTACTTTCCATGATCAAAATGATCAAGATCCATATCGGTATAAGAGGAATGATATCTCCCGGACTGAAGAGACCATATCCTACATGCTGCCAGGAAAATGGAAAAAGCCAGTAATTGGTTCCGATAATATGATGCTGAAAGGAGTCCAGAAAAAAGTGAAGAATTACTCCCAGTAATAAATATAAAAATACCTTTTTTTGAATAGCTTGATCAAAGAAAAAACTCAGTAATGCACAGAATAGTATTGCACCAATGGGGGTATGGAGACTAACAGTCCAGGATTTTGTTGCAGGGAAAAGAATATACCAGGGCCGGGTGGTAATATCAGGAATAATAGCTCCGAGGTAAAGAATCACCCTGAAAGAGAATATATTTTTATCATTTCCTTTTAGTTCAAAAGGACGTTTTACAAGATGAGTAAAAGCTACATGAGTGATTAGATCAGGCATTATTATTCCTCAATTCAAATTGAAATTTTTTGAAGTTAAAATTAAAACAACGAAAAAACAGAATGAAAATTATGAAAACCGGAATAACAGAAACCCATATTTTGTATTTTCTGTTATCCGCTACAAATGCTTTTTCAGCAATAAGATAGCCTTCTTTGTTAAAAAAAGCTTTCATTCCCACAAATTCTTCCGTTTTCAAGCCGGCGGTATCACAGTAAACTCTGACAGAAGGAGCGTGGAGTTGTTTAAGCTGAAAACCATCTGAGTAGATCGTACCAATCTGGGGTTCCCAGTACTCGGTAATAAGTTCTCCATCGTATTTTTCAGGATCCTGAAGACATTCCTTAATATTAACCCATGGATGAGTTAATCCGGTATAGATGCAGAACAGGCTGATAATGATAAAGAGAATAAGTATAGAAATTATTCGTTTATTCATTTCTTTTTTTTGTAATCTTTTTTAGGAATTAATTCGAATTCTTTATTTTCCATTTCCAAGGTTGGGATTATTTTAAGATTAATAAAATATTTTCTCATCAACCGGTTTTTATGGTTATTCAGTCCTCTGGTTAGATATTCTGCCATATCAGGATGAATTTTTAACACTAAACGACGCTGTCCTTTTTTATACTTTATTTTCTGGATCGTGCGTTCAATTTTTGTAAGAATAGTACTTTTTGCAGCGACTCTTCCGATTCCATTACATCTGGGACATGGTTCACTGTACTGATATAAAAGACTGGGCCGAACCCGTTCTCTGGTTAATTGAACCACTCCAAAATCACTCATTGGCAGAATATCAAAAGCAGCTCTTTCTTTTTTGAGTTCTTTTTTAAGAGTAGCAACTACTTTTTCTCTATTTTTTGGCTGTACAATGTCAATAAAATCTATGACGATTATACCTCCAAGGTCCCTTAATCTGAGTTGATGAGCAATTTCTTTTGCCGCTTCAATATTAGTTTTAAGAGCATTCTTTTCCTGATCTTTTCCCTTAACAGAACTTCCGCTGTTGACATCAATGACTACCATGGCCTCTGTCTGATCAAAAATAATATACCCTCCTCCTTTAATTCTGATTTTTCTTGAGAGGCTTTTTTCGATTGCATCTTCTATAGAATAAGATTGAAAAGGTAAAGAGTCGAATATAGGCCTTCTGTCTTTGTAAAGTTCCAGTTTTTCCAATAAATTTGGAGAAACTTCCTTAAGATATTTTTTTATCTCTCTGTACAGTTTTCTGGAATCAACGATAACTCTGTTTATATCAGGAGAGAAAAGATCTCTGATAAGACTTGAGGTAATACCCATATCTTTATGAATCAATTCAGGGGAGGTTGCATCATTGGCCTTTTTGATGATCCTATCCCAGGTTTTAAGTAAGTTTTCCAGATCTGATTTAATAGGTTGAATTTCTTTACCAGTGGCTACAGTCCTGATTATCAGACCAGAATTTTCAGGCTTCAGATTTTTACATATTTTTCTTAACCGTTGTCTTTCTTTTTTGTTTTTAATTTTTCTGGATATACCAATGTGGTTTTCATTGGGAATAAGAACAAGATAACGACCGGGTAAAGAAATTGAGGAGGTTAATCTTGTTCCTTTAGTGGAGATAGGTTCTTTGGTAATCTGAACCAGGATATTTTGTCCCTGTTTTAGTTTTAATCCCGGTTTATAAGATTGATTTTTCTTTTTGGGTATATTTTTATTTGAATCTACTTTTTCAGTCAAAGCAAAATATTCTTTACCGATTTCTGCAAAAGGAAGAAACCCATTTTGTTCTAATCCAATGTTTACAAAAGCAGCCTGAATTGCATCAACAACATTTTCTATTCTTCCCAGGTAGATGTTACCTACCATTCTTTTATTGTCAGGTCTTTCGATATAAAGTTCGGTTAATTGATTTTCTTCCAGAATTGCGATTCTGGTTTCATCTATTGATGCATTAATAATTATTTCTTTTTTCATATTTAATGTCCTTTCTTCTGAGCTTCCATAGGAGTTACTAATTCACCCCCTGTAGTCATATACAGACCTGTACGTTTAATGTGTAACAGCCCTTTTGATTCAGGGTAGTTATTAATAATGTGACTTAATACTTCATCAATTCTGGCAGTTTTTTGCGATATATATTTTAAATTAAAATATAAAGTTTCATTCTTAATATTCAGTTTATCTATATAAATGCGGATATCTAGTGTTTTCTTAATGCCTTTTTTTAATCTAATTACCTTTAAAGAGTTACTTTTCAGGATCTCGGAGATGTTATTTTGTACATTTCCCCAGTTAATTTGATAATCAAAGGTAACACAGTAAGAAGCCAGGGAAATCATACTGGCTAAAGATGGTGTATTTTTTGATATCATTTGTGATTTTTCAATCGTCAGACCTTCAGGAAGAACTTGATTTAATTTTTTGTCAAAATCAGGAGGATAGTTGTTTATAAGTTGTATGTCCAGATATTCTTTATCACTGCACAGTCCGAGCGGAAGAGGAGGTCCGGAAGAAATTTTAGGCCTGGGATGAAAACCTTGAGAATAGGCCAGGTTTATGTCAGACCTCTTAAAACCAAGCTGAAATATTCTCATGGTTTCAAGATGAGAAATAAAACGTATTTTTGAGTTTTTGGAATAAGCTATTCTCACCGGAAATATGTCAGCTTTATTACGGTGGGCTGTTCTTTTTTTATCATTAAAAGATATATTTATTTGTACAGGTTTTTTATAGTTATTATTTTCTTTTGATATTATTTTCTTGCATACAGGATTATTCATAAGACCGCATTTATTACAGCCAGATTTTCTGCAGTCAGTTGTTTTTTCTACAGAAAATGCTTTATTTCTTTCAGTTAATAAAAATGATTTTGATACTCCTTTATTAAGGTGGTCCCAGGGTAAAGGAACATTCAATGGTTTTTTGGATAGATAATTTTCCATTATAATCTGGTTGTTCTTGAAAGCAGCTGCCCATTTATTAAAGCTGAATTGATCTGTCCAGCTGTCAAATTTTGCTCCTTTCTGCCAGGCATCAAATATTATCCGGGAAAGTTTTCTGTCACCTCTGCTGAGAATAGTTTCAAGTCGTGAAACATTGATGTCTTCCCAGCTCATTTTAACTTTATGATGTTTTATTTGTTTCTGAAGATACTGGATTTTTTTTTCTAAAGAATCGCTCTCTTCCCACTTCTCCCATTGAAAGGGTGTCCATGGTTTTGGAGAAAAGAGAGATATTGAAATATGGACAGTTTTTCTTTTAAAATGTTTTGCAATAGTTGCAATTTTATCAGTTAACTCCACAATACCGCGGATATCATCATGAGTTTCTGTGGGAAGACCGATTATAAAATAGAGTTTTACCCGTGACCATCCATTTTTAAACACAGTTTCTACTGCCTCTAAGATCTGATCATCAGTAAGGTTTTTATTTATTACATCCCTTAACCTTTGAGTTCCGGCTTCCGGTGCAATAGTCAACCGGTCCATATTGAAATCAGAACATATTTTTACTAGTGATTCTGTTAGGGAATCTGCCCGGAGTGAGGGTAAAGAGAGAGAAATATGTTTATTTTTTAATGAGTTATGTAATTGAGTTAAAAGTTCTGAAATATTTTCATAATCCAGGGTAGAAAGAGAAGCAAGTGATATTTCACTATATCCTGTATTATTTATTGAATTTTTTACTAATTTAACAATATCATCAACAGATTGTTCTCTTACCGGACGATAAATCATACCTGCATTACAAAATCGACATCCATTTGTACATCCCCGCATGATTTCGATTGAATATCTGTCCTGGGGCACTTTAATTAGTGGAACCAGTGGTTTATCAGGGAAGGAATTCTGAGATAATTGAGATACAGTCCGGCCTTTAACGGTTTCAGGGATGTCTTTATTGATCGGTTGGATGTATTCGCTATTGTTGTGATCAGAATTAATTTTATATAAAGACGGAACATATATTCCTTCTATTTCTGAAAGAGTTTTCAGAGTATCCTGACGGGATAGTTTTTTATTTTTTGCTCCTTTTATAGCCTCTGCAATCTCGATCACAATTTTTTCTCCATCTCCAAGTACCACACAGTCCAGAAAATCACTGACAGGTTCTGGATTATAAGCACAGGGCCCTCCGGCAATAATCAGGGGTGAGTCTTCTTTTCTTTGCTTTTGCCAAATCGGTATATGAGCAAGATCAAGCATATTGACTATATTTGTATAGTGAAGTTCGTATTGAAGTGTTATACCAAGAATATCAAAATCTTTAATGGGACTTTTTGTTTCCAGAGAAAAAAGCGGAATATTTTTTTCTCTTAATTTTGCTTCCATGTCTATCCAGGGTGAATAAACACGTTCAGCACTTATCCAATTTTCTTTATTAAGAATATGATAAAGGATTTGTAATCCGGTATTAGAGATACCGAGCTCATACACATCAGGAAAAGCTAAAACAAATCTTACTTTAATTGATTTATTATTATTTTTTCGGATAATGTTTATTTCATTTCCAATATACCGCCCTGGTCGTTTCACAGCAGGTAGTATTTTCTCAATATTTTTCCATTTGGCTTTCATATGTTAATATTGCATTACTATTAGTAATACTTACAATAATGTAAAGAATAAAGATAATAACTGCAAGGCCATTCAATAAAAATTTAGTTCTGGAAATGGCAATTCAGGATATAACTGATATGTGAAAAAGACTTGAGTTTTAAAAAAAATTTTTTATATTTAAAATAATGAATAAGTATATTAAAGAAATTCAGAAAGAACTTGAGAAATACTCTTTAAAATTATCCCAAGATCAAATTGGTCATTATATAGATTTTATTAATGATGCACAGAGTTTTTTCCCGGTTGCTGCACAACGTGCAATGGTAATTAAGTTACTTGATGACTGGAAAAAAGGTAAAGATAAGAAGATATTAACAGTGACATCGGAGGCATGTCAAGGATCAGGACCTGAATGTGTAACAACATTCGGCATTTTGGGGGTGGATTGGCCGGGCTTCCATGATACCTGTTCCGGTATTATTCATGAAATGGGGTGGAATATTTATTTTACCAAAGGTTTCCTTATGAAGTGGAAGGATGTAAATCTTGGTATCATTTTAATAGGTATTCTTACTAAAACTGAAAAAGAACATAAAGAAATTTCTCATCAGAGTAAAATAATCTTATCCAAAATTAATGGTGCAGCAATTGGGACTCAGGCTAAGACTTATTTGCTGAGTGAAGAAATCAAGAAATTGGAAATTTACAGTCAGGTTATAGAACATATTGAAAAGATATATAAAGATAAGGATTTAATTAATATTATTGGTTTAAATGGTGAAGCTGTTAAGTTTTTTGCTGCCAGATCGCGTGATTATATTGAAAACAGAAAAGTAGAAGATATTGCTGATCAAATCATTACAAATTACAGATTTTATAAGAAAGTTAGAAAAACCGGTAATACAATTCATCTTAAAATATTAAATTTTGAGACAGAAACAGAGGGTGTTTTCACAGGCATCACTGTTGCAGGTCCTGCTCAGATGTTATATCTGGAAGATTGTCTTAAAACCATTGAGCTCACAAATCCGAACTTTCAACTAAAGCATAACCGTGAGTTTACTACTGATGATGGTGTTTCAATTTATCGCATTGAATTTGTAAATTCTTCCGGGCAGCCTTTAACTGAGCAAGAAAAGAAAAAACTTGAAAAAAGTTTTGATAAGATGGTTTTGAATAAAAGAAGAGACCGTGCTCAGTGGATAAAGTCAATTGGCGGATTTGAACAATATGCCCGGGCAATTATACCACTTTTAATTAAAGAAACTCAAACCACTGATAAACCACAGGTATATCATGCGGTCTGCAATACAACTGATTTATTTATTGATTTTAAAGTGATAATTGTTTTTAAATCCTCTAAGGATTCAAGAAAGAAAGTAGTAAATACTACTCTGGACAGATTGAGTACATTAAAATCTTTCAATATCCTTTCAGTTAAACCACCTAGATTATATGGAGAAACTTCAGTATTTATTATCGATTTGAGAGTGTCAACCACTGATTTTGATAATATTGAAACAATTTATAAAATTATTAAAGAGAAGATAACCTCAGCCATTGGAGATTACAGGGATTTTGATCAGGGTATGAGAACAATAGATGTAACTAAACTTAAAACAATCCGAAAGAGATTAGGTGACATTGATAAGACACTCCTTCGTGAATTATATTACAGTATTGAGGATTTTTTCAGGGTAAGTGCTAATGAAATTGAATTGATATCTCATATAAAAATTGCACATAAAATGCTTACGATTCAGAATAAATATAAACAAGAAATTGTTGTATTCTCAGATGTAACTAATATTCCTTCCAAAAATGGTAATTTAATTCCGGTAGCTTCACTGATCTGTATATCATATCCTTTGGAATATGAACTGTTTCCCAAAATACTTTCTATTCTTGAGCCATATGAAGTAACAATCAGTCATCTGGAAAAAAACGGCAGAGATATTCTTATCTGTAGAATTACGGAAGATAATAAAGCTTTATCCTCCCCAAAAGAAAATGATTTGGGTAAGAAGTTAAAGAATATGAAAAAATAATTTTGATTTTCATTTTCTTTAACTCCAGAAAAATTGAAATATAGTATTAATCACAGATATATCAGAATTTTTTTATTCATCGATAGATCACAAAAGTCATTTAATGAGAGTTTTTATTTTTGTTGATATCGGAATATAAATATGAAGAATAGTATATTTATTCACGCTGAAGAAAAACGGATCTGGAATTTATTACATTATGAGAGAAAATTCTGGAAGCAGGGGATCTTTAATATTGCTGGTGTAGATGAAGCAGGAAGAGGACCATTAGCTGGTCCGGTAGTTGCAGGTGCTGTAATTTGTCCGCCGGATATATATATCTCAGGAATAAATGATTCAAAAAAATTATCTTCAAAACAGAGAGAACAACTGTATAAACAAATAACCGAGAGTGCAATCTCAGTTCAAACAGGCATTATTGATGAAAAGGAAATTGACCAAATCAATATATATCAGGCTACATTAAAGGCAATGCGGATTGCAATCAGTAAATTAAACAGATATCCTGATCATCTTTTAATAGACGGACTGACACTGCCGGATAAGTGTTATAAACAAACAGGAATAAAGGGAGGAGACAGGTGCTGTTTCTCTATTGCATCAGCTTCAATAGTGGCAAAAGTAACCAGAGACAGAATAATGATGGATTATCACAGAAGATTTCCTGAATATGACTTTGCATCCAACAAAGGATATTGTACTAAGCAACATGTGGAAGCTATCAAAAAATATGGAAGATGTGATATACATCGTGAATCATTTACCATTAAAGGATGGAATGCAGGTGAAGAAGGGATATAAACAAAGAGTGGGGAAAATGGGCGAGGATGAAGCTGTTCGGTTTTTAGAAAAAAAGGGATATGAGATTTTAGAAAGAAATTTTCGTTTCAGAAGGGGAGAAATTGATATAATTGCAAAGAAAGAAGGAGAGATTGTTTTTGTAGAAGTGAAGACAAATATGAAAGGAGGATTCGGGGAACCTGAGGATAGAGTTGGATTAAAAAAACAGTATCAAATCGGACAAGTTGCAAAAGGATATTTATATTCAAAAGAGATTTTTGATGTTGATTGTCGTTTTGATGTTATTTCAGTAACCGGATCAAATAAAGTTTTACATCATATCAAAGATGCGTTCTGGCTCAAGAGTTAGCATATTAAATGAAATTTTTTTAAAAATTGAGTGATGAATAAAAATAAATTTACTATAAAAACGACAGGGAAATTTCTTTTTGAGTTATTCAAATGGGGTGTGGTCATATGGCTGTTATTGCCAATACACCATGCATCCCAAACTCCGGTAAATTTCTTTCGGGTAACCGTAGGAATAGCTCTTTTTATTATGTTTACTGGTAAAATTTTTTACGATACTGTTATCCAGGGTCTGATAAGAAAGAGGAGGGATAATCTTAAGAAGGATATGATCGCATTAGTAGGAATTGTCATGATCATTTCGTTAATTGTAGGATTTTTAATATTCTTTATAAGTTTATATGTAGTGGAAGCAGCGAAAATGTTTAATTAGAATTAGTTTTGTATTTTATAAAGTTACTTATAAAAAGTTATTTATAAATAGAGGAGAGTAAATATGTATAGAGGAATTTATATATTTTTATTATCTGCATTATTTATGTTTAATTGTACAAAGGTTGAAAGATATTTTTCCGGCCAGGAACAGGAAATAACTATAAGAAAATCAGACAAACCAATAAAGAATATCACCGGGGCTGCTTTTGATTCAGGAAAGCTGATTATTTTTTATAATTATTTGTCAGATTCGGCAGCTTATGAAAGCAATTTCCTGTATCAGGAATCTGTCAATAATGGTATTTCCTGGAGTAAACCTGAGAACGTGTTTAAAAATGAAATAGGAATAAAGAATCCTTTTGTAACTAAACTTTTTGATCAAGGTCTTATTTTGGTTTTTAATGAAATCTCAGACAGTTTAAATTCTTATGGTAGTTTTTATCTGGTCCGCTCATATGATTATGGTAAAACATTTACAGTCCCGAGAATGATTACTCTTCCTGATTATAAGGAAGTAAAAATAACATCACCTGTAGTTCAATTGGGAAAATCAATGTTATTGCTTCCTATTCAGGCTAAAAATAATGAAGAGAAAAAATTAAGTTTGTTGCTTTTTTCGCATGATAAAGGCAGAACCTGGGAAAAAGTAATAAAAATGATACCTGATTCATATCAGGAGCAATTTTTGAATCCTGTAGTGATCAGTCTTAAGGGAGAGATTCTTTATGGTTTGCTGGAAGGAGAGACGGGTTATGTATATTCAACCCTATCCCGAGATACAGGAAAAACATGGACTAAACCTGAATGTACAAATATATATGGAAAAGCTGTGAGTCTGCTGCTTTCAGATAACGGGAATCTTATTTGTAGTTATGAAGATCAAACTCCAGAAGGAATAAGTATGATGAAAAGTTTTGATCTGGGAATGACATGGGAGAGTGAAATTCAGTGCATACAGGGAAACAATATAGTTAAAGAGCCATATCTTTTATCCTTAGATAAAAGCAATACTGCAGTTTTTTATTCCCGCAGAACAGTAATACCGGAGAAAAACAGAATACAGTGGCAGGTGAAATGTAAGTTCATTAAGATTAATACTATAGAGAAGCCTAAGGCAGTTGCTGTTTCTTCACACAGGAATGGTATCCGGTTGCGGTGGAATACAGTAGATAATGCTTCTTATTATATTGTATACAGAAGCAGCTCACCTGATACTATATCAGGGTCAGAATACAGGATTGCTCAGACTAAAGGAAATAATTATGTTGACAAAACAGTAAGAGATGAAGGCAAATATTATTATTCTGTTTCTGCAGTGGAAGGATATGGGAAATTAATATCTGGTACAGGGAATGAGAGTGATCTTTCAGATCCTGTTTTTGTTGAATATAATTCAAGTAAGTGATAAAAACACAGGAACTTTTTTAAGCATTATTGCGTATCACATATAATTGATAATGGATTTTAAATAGTAATTACTGAAAAATCAGTAATATAGGGAGGTCTGACTATGGTTACAAAACAATTAAAAATCATAACAGTTGCTGGATTAATTTTCATAGGTGTTATTATCGGAATTTTACTCACTTCAAATTTTGATTTGACTCCTGAGGGGTTTGCCACAGATACTGATGTTGATTCTAAATCAAAAAGCAGTGATTCATATGTTGCATCTCCAGCAAACAATAATACTAATTTGTATATGAAGGGGAATGATTTTACTGCAGTTGCCAAAAAAATGCTGCCGACTGTCGTAAGTATAGCCACAACAAAGGTAATTGAACAAACCAGAAGAGATGATTTTTGGGGACCCATATTAAAAGATCTTTTCGGTCGTGATTTTGAAGATAGAAATCCCGGTACCCAGAAACTTCACGGTCTTGGTTCCGGAATACTGATAAGTGAAGACGGATATATTTTAACCAACCATCATGTTATAAGAAATGCAGATGATATTAAGGTTACATTACATGATAACCGTTCTTTTGAGGCAGAAATTGTAGGCAGTGACCCACTTACAGAAGTTGCAGTGGTTAAAATTAACAATACTGATCTACCCTATGCTCCGCTCGGTAATTCAGATTTAGTAGAAATAGGTGAATGGGTACTTGCAATTGGTAATCCACTTGAATTAACCTCTACAGTTACAGCAGGTATTGTGAGTGCTAAGGGGAGAGACATTAATATTATCCGGGATAATAATGCAGAGGGTTCTTATTCAATTGAAAATTTTATCCAGACTGATGCGGCAATTAACAAAGGGAACAGCGGCGGAGCATTAGTTAATATGAAAGCAGAAGTGATCGGCATTAATACAGCTATTGCAAGCGGTACTGGATATTATGCAGGCTACGGATTTGCTATACCAATTAATCTGGCTAAAAGAATAATGAAAGATCTTATTGAAAAAGGACATGTCATTCGTCCTTATGTAGGGATCGGGATGAGGCCTGTTGATGAGGCAGTTGCGCAGCGGTATAATTTAAAACGTATTTCAGGTGTTTATATTGATCAAATCATAGAAAACAGCCCGGCAGAAAAATCAGGTTTGCAGGAACTCGATTTAATATTAAAGATAGATGATAAAGAGATCGATCAGGGAAATCAAGTGCAGAATTACATAGCCATGCAAAATCCTGGGGATGTTGTTACTTTTTATGTATTAAGGGAAAACCCGGATGGGAAATTAAAGAAAATTAAGATAGATGTTACCCTTGACACAAGAGAACCTGAAACAGCTCAGACAGAAATTAGTAAAGATGATAAAATTACAGATTTAGGCCTTGAAGTTCAAAACCTGACAGATGAAATCAGGAACAGAATTGATGAATATAAACATGAAGAAGGGGTGATTGTGGTAAATGTTCAGCCTTCCAGTCCGGCAGCCGAGGCAAATATTCAACGAGGATCTATTATAATTAGAGTTGAAGATATAAAAATTACATCAGTTTCTGATTTTCGCAGTGCTGTAAAAAAAGTGAAAAAAGAAGTTGCAATTTTTCAATTGAAACTATACAACAGAAAATATCATGCTTTTGTCAGAATGAAGTAAATTAGTAGCACAGGAAAAAATAGTATCAGAAGGTTGTCTATAATTTAGAAAAGGATTATAGATAACCTTTTTTTATTATTTTTTGTATATGATCTGCTTTTTCCCACTTTTATATTGATTTTCTACCATTTTGAAAATATTGTATAATAGAATATTTTTTTAAAGTATAAGTATTTATTTCTATAATTCTTTTATTAACAATCATTTGCATTAAGTTTTATATCTACATGACTTTTAAAATTTTTTTAAAATGATATTTGGTATAATAATTGCTGATAATTAAAATAACAAGATAATACGATTTATGAGGGAATTATGAGATTATATAAATACTGGAAAACAGACGTTATTGGATTGATTGTTTTTTTATTTATTGCTCTCTTTGTTTGGTTAGGAAACAGAAGTATTGATAATAGTGATATTGGGAGCCCGGATCATAATAAAGTTTCCAAAAAGAACAGTGTTATATTACCTAATATCAGAATGGATATAGAACACATGGATCGTATTATTAATGCTAAGTCCGATTATTTATCAATACTCACTTTTGATAACTATATTATTGATTATAAATATGAATATGAAACAATATGGTACAATGGAGATCCGATAATCAGTGGAGTTAAATCATTTCATTTCGAATATAGAGATATATATGGAAATCTTTTAACTCATTTTAATCAGGACTATAAATCTATTACTACCATAGGATATTTAATAAGAAAAAAAGATAACAGAAAAGATATCATTTATAAAAATATGATCAATGTGACAAATAAAATGTTAAGTTATTCAATGAATTAGCAAATGTTCTCCTCCTCTTTTGGTTAAAGGGCTGTTGAAAGGCAGCCCTTTTTTATAAATAATTAATAAAATACTTGACATTTACTAAATTTTAATCTAATTTATAATAGTAGAATTATGTTTGATTATGTAATTTTTATTAAATATGTAATTTTCAATAGTTTAAATATGTATTTCTGCTATTATTTTTTAATCTTTTTAATGTTTTAAGATGGGTTATGTTAATTACAAGTATAAATATTTTAATAATTTTTAGGATTATTTTATGAAGATCTTAAAATATAAATGTATTATTAAGGTACTTATATTACTTTTATTAAGTTTACTGACCCTTGAATTAAGTGGGCAAATTAGGAAAAATAGTAATTCTATCAGATACACACAAAAAAAACTAGATCAAATATTGCATTATCACTTACCCAAAAATACTGATAATTTATTGAATAACGGCAGTAAAAAAAATGTTGATTTAATAGGACGCTGGGCTGATGGTCCTTGCTGGACTGTTGAATCTCTGAACGATACTGTTTTTATTGGTAATGGCGGAAGTTTTGAAATAATTGATTATTCGAATTTAAACAAGCCATTACGAATAGGTAAGTTACATCTACCAAGTATTGGTGAAGATATTGCAATCAAGGATAATTATGCTTATATAGCAAATGGATATGATGGTCTCAGAATTGTGGATATATCGAACCTCAATTCGCCTACTGAAATATTTCATCTTTATACTGGTATCTATACCAAACGTATTACCATAAAAGAAAACTATGCTTATATAACTAATCAACAAGAGGGGATTTCTATAGTTGATATAACTAATCCGCGAAAACCGATTCAAATAAATTATTATAATGATATCAAGAATCCAATGGATATTGTGGTTGACAGCTGTTATGCTTATGTAATAGATTTTTATACAGGGTTACATGTATTAAATATATCGGATCGTGATTCTCCCTATGAAATAGCGCAGCTCGATAAATATGATACTAATTATGATCTTGCCATTAATGAAAATTTTCTTTATATGGCCCTCAGTGGTCAGGGGTTATCTATTGTTGATATTTCTGATCCTCATTTTCCTGTTGAAACCGGATACATAAAAACAGGGGATCTCGCTTTAAGTATCGAAGTTAAAGATAATTATATTTTTATTGCTAATGGATGGAATGGATTGTGTATTATTGATGTTTCAGATCCCAATAAACCTTTTAAGGTAAGTGAGAGAAAAACTAAAAATTTAGCTATAGATATTGCTGTCACTAATAATATGGTTTATATATCAGATTACAGTGCCGGACTTTTTAAGATTGATGTCTCAAATCCTTATAATCCGAATAAAATTTCATTTTTCAATACGGGTGATTGTGCTTACGACTTAGTTGTAAAGGATGATTATGCTTATATTGCTGATGGAGAAAAAGGGCTTCGTATCATTGATGTCTCTGATCCGAGAAATATATTTGAAACAGGTTCTCAGCAAATTTCAGGATATGGATATGCATTTGATATTATAAAACAAGGTAAGTATGTTTTCTTGGCCGGAGGAAGAGACAATTTACGAATTGTTGATGTCGAAGATCCGAGTTTACCGGAATTTGCCGGATACTATTACAGTAATCATGCCCGGGATGTAGAAGTTGTAAATGATTTTATTTATTTAGCTAATGGTTTAAAAGGGCTCAAAGTTTTGAAATTTAACAGTCCAAAATCTATCTCTTTAATATCAAAAGTTGAAACGGATTATTATTCAAAAGCTCTGACAATCAACGGAGATTACATATATGTTGCTGAGGGAGAAGGCGGACTTAAGATATTTAATGTGAGCAACAAGTATTTGCCATATGTTGTTGCATCATTAAATACTGATGGATATACTGAAGATGTTGCAGTACAGGATAACTATGCATATTTAGCTAACGGCAGTGGAGGGCTGCGAATCATAGATGTTTCAGATCCCTGTTTTCCGGCAGAGATCGGATTTTATGATACAAAGGATTGGACATATGATGTTGAAGTTAAAGGGAAATTTGTTTATCTGGCAGATGGATACAGCGGATTAAAAATTATAGATGTATCTGTGCCTGAATTACCTGTTGAAGTTGCACATTATAACACCGGTGATTTTGCCTATGGTGTTGAGGTTGATGATAAACATGTTTATGTGGCTGATGGGTGGAATGGTGTATACATTTTGGATTTTCTATTGGATAATACTTATATTGAAGATCAACCTTTAGCCATACATAACTATTCATATATTAAAGATATCACCCCAAATCCATTTAATCCTCACACAATAATTCGGTATTGTGTTGGCCGTTCCGGCAGAGTTGTGATCGATATATATGATTTAATGGGAAGAAAGATCAAAACGCTAATCGATAAAGAAAAGACAATTGGGGAATATACGATTAGATGGGACGGAATTGATAATAATGGGGAGCGGGTAGCATCTGGAGTTTATCTTGTTCATTTTCTCATTGGTAATTATACTGATACACGAAAACTTACTATGATAAAATAGTATAATAATTAAAAAAGTGAGTTTGATATGTGTTATCAGAAAAAAATTTATGTTATTTACTTATTTTGGTTATTTAATATAACAATGGCGTTAGCTCAGTCTGCTATTGAGCCCCATTTCAAACGTGAATCCTTAATGAATAAGAATCTAAATAGAAATGACTTAATCAATAATTTTTATTTTAAAAATCAATATAATGAAATCAATGGGGATAGTAAAAATATTAATTTAGTAGGTCATTGGTCTGAAGGTCCCTGTTGGTCTGTTAAGTGTAGAAATGATACTGTGTTTTATGGAAATGGCGGATATATTCAAATTGTGGATTATACAGATCATAAAAATCCAATTGTACTTTCAAAATTGAGAATACCCAGTCCGGGTGAGGATCTGTTTCTTCATGAACAATATATTTATGTAGCTGATGGGAATGACGGATTAAGAATAATCAATATTTCTGATATACATTATCCAATAGAAATAGGAAGTTATATATTTGAGGGATTTTGCTATAGTGTTACAGTAAATAATAATCATGCATTCTTATCAGCCGGGAAAAATGGATTAATCATTATAGATATTTCGAATCCATCGGCTCCGGTTAGGACCGGGAGTTATAAAACATCTGATTTAGCTGTGGATGCTGCTGTTGATAATAATGTATTATATATAGCTGATTACAGTGCTGGTGTGAAGATCATTGATATAGAGAATCCGTCCTCTGTAAAACAATTAGGTGCTATAGGGTCTAAGGATCACTGCTTAGGTGTGGTCATTTGTGACAGTCTTTTGTATATAGCAGATGGTGGGTATGGATTACGTATTATCGATGTCTCTGATCCGGGTTCTCCTGTAGAGGTAGGATATACTAAAACCCGAAATGTAGCACTTGATCTGGTGATTTCTGATCAGTATGCCTATATTGCTGATGCCTGGGAAGGATTATGTATTATAGATATTTCAGATCCGGATAATCCGATTGTTAAAGGTACAGGTAAGACTAACTATTTAGCCGTAGATGTCGATTATTGTTCTGATCATGTATATATGGCAAATTATTCCGGAGGTCTTTCTGTTGTTAGAGTTAGTAATCATTCCAAGCCGTTTAATATCAGTTCAGTTTCTACTGCAGATAATGCTTATAATTTGTACATAAAAAATAATTATGCATATGTTGCTAATGGGGAAGGAGGATTACAAATAATTGATATTTCTGATGTTTCCTTTCCTGTAAAAATATGTTCATATAATACAAGAGATTACGCCAGAGATATTGCGATCCAGGATGATTATGTGTATATTGCGGATTTTAGAAACTGGATCTCAATATTGGATATTTCGGATCTGGACAGTATTTATGAAGAAAAATGGTTTATAACCTGGAGTGTTGTCTGGAGTGTTGAGGTTGACGGGGATTATCTTTATACTGTTGAAGGCAATAAAGGATTCAGTATAATAGACAGAAATAATTATAAATATAAGTATAAATGGTTTAAAACAGTAGATATTGCAAAAGATATTAAAGTTATTGATAATAGAGCATATATTGCTGATAGCAGAGGGGGATTAAGAATAATAGATGTTTCTGATAAAAGAAACCCATACGAAATTGGAAGTTATGATAATTTAGAACAGACAGAACATGTTACAATTAATAATGATTATGCCTATGTGGCAGATGGTTCAGGCGGTGTAAAAATAATTAACATTTCAGAACCTGAAAACCCATGGTTAGCAGGAAGCTATGATACCAAGGGATGGGCCTATGCATCTGCTGTTAAAGATAATTATCTTTTTATAGCAGATGGTTCTAATGGCCTTCGGGTTATTGATATATCAAATCTGAATAATCTTTATGAGGTAGCCTTTTTTAATACAGGAGATTGTGCCTTTAATGTTAAACTGGATAATGGATATGTTTTTGTTGCGGATGGGTGGGATGGTGTTTTAATTCTTGAATTTTTAATGGATGAGAATGCAATAACAGAGTCAGAAGATACGTATCCATCTTTACCAGACGAGTTTATTGTATTTGAAAATTATCCAAATCCGTTTAATTCTCAGACAGCCATTAAATATTCAATTCCAGGGCCAGGATATGTAAAATTAGATATTTTTGATGTAAATGGCAGGAGAGTAAGACACTGTTATACATCTGGAATGCAAACAGGCACTTACAGATATATATGGGATGGAAGGGACAATTATAATAAAAATGTAAGTAGTGGTATTTATTTTTATCATTTAGAATATAATAATATCATAAAAGCAGGAAAAGCTGTTTTAATTAAATAATTCTATAAATGAAAATATTAAAATTATTGAAAATTATATTCAGTGTCCGCCAATCAAATTTTATTTTTTAGGATGTGATTTTTGAATTAAACATATAAAGATAATCTGAATACTTTTAAAAAAATAAATTAATACTTGACAAATTATACTTTTTTTATTAATTTTTGGTAACAATAATTCTCAAATATGAAGGGTATCCTATAAGCATAAACTAAATCATAACTCTTCAGGCCAATTTATTCAATTATCATTTTACCATTTTCTTTAAAAATTACTTCATAAATCATAATCATTATTTTATTTATTAATATATAGTAATGGGATTAAGGAGAATACATTTATGAATATTTCTGAATTGAAAAAGTTAAAGATTGACGATCTTGTATCTATTGCTCAGGATCTTAATGTTCCAGGTTATTCAGGTTTAAGAAAACAAGAGCTAGTATTCAAGATACTTGAAGCTCAGACAGAAAAAGAAGGAAATGAATTTTCACAAGGTGTTTTGGATATTATCTCAGATGGGTATGGTTTTCTCCGTTCACCAGAAACTAACTATCTCCCAGGCAGAAATGATATCTATGTTTCGCCATCTCAGATTAAACGATTCAGTCTCCGCACCGGCGATATAGTTTCTGGCAGGATCCGACCTCCGAAAGAAAATGAACGTTTTTTTGCTTTAATAAGAGTTGAAGCAGTAAACTTTGAAAATCCGGAAGAGGCTAAAACTAAAATTCTTTTTGATAATCTTACTCCTCTATATCCGGAAGAATCTATAAATCTAGAATATAAGGCAAGAGATTATACAACCAGAATAATGGATTTACTGACACCAATTGGCAAGGGACAACGTGGTTTAATAGTTGCTCAACCCAGAACCGGAAAGACCACTATACTGCAAAAAATTGCCAATGCAATAACAACTAACCATCCTGAGACCACTTTAATAGTTTTATTAATAGACGAGAGGCCAGAAGAAGTTACTGATATGATGAGATCTGTTGATGCTGAAGTTATCAGTTCTACTTTTGACGAACCTGCAGAAAGACATATGCATGTTGCTAATATTGTACTTGAGAAATCTAAAAGACTGGTTGAATATGGTCATGATGTTGTTATTCTTTTAGATTCGATTACCAGACTTGCACGAGCCCAGAATGTAATCATTCCTCACTCAGGTAAAATCCTTTCCGGAGGAGTGGATTCTAATGCTCTGCATTGGCCGAAACGATTTTTTGGCGCTGCCAGAAACATTGAAGAGGGCGGCAGTCTGACTATTATTGCAACGGCTTTGATTGATACCGGGAGCAGAATGGATGAGGTTATTTTTGAGGAATTTAAGGGAACAGGCAATATGGAGATACAGTTAAACAGAGAGATTTCTGACAGAAGAATTTTTCCTGCAATAGACATTAACAGATCCGGGACCAGAAAAGAAGAATTGCTCATATCTAAAAAAGATTTAAACAGAATCTGGATATTAAGAAAAGTTTTAAATGATTTAACCATGACTGAAGCTATGGAATTCTTACTTCAAAAAATGCATGGTTCCAGAAATAATAAAGAATTTCTTGCCTCTATGAATACATAAATTTTTTAAAATCATTAAAAAGGGGGTGCAATCATGAAAGTAAAAGTGTTATTATTTGTTGCTGTTTTACTGTTTTTTTTAGTACTGGTAAATTCAGCATTCTCACAGGAGAATGTATTATCAAAAAGAATGGATAACAGTAACTGGGATGATCAGTTCGGTACCCAGGGTCTGAACGGATCGGTTACCGGTCTGGCAGTATACGGAGGATATGTGTATGCCGGGGGCTCTTTTACCAATGCAGGAGGCGTGGCAGTCAATCGTATTGCCAGGTGGGACGGAACCTCCTGGAGCCCTTTGGGGAGTGGAGTCAATGGAAGAGTCCGTGACATTGTTGTTCATCTGGGTGATGTGTATGCGGGAGGTTCATTTACTACTGCCGGCGGTAACACTGTCAATCATATAGCCAAGTGGGACGGAACCAGCTGGTCAGCTCTGGGTTCCGGAGTGGACGGCGATGTCTATGCTATCGCTGTGAGCGGTAATAAAGTGTATGTCGGAGGAGATTTTCAGTATGCCGGAGGAGTTACGGTTAATAATATTGCCATGTATAATACCGATTCTGACAGCTGGAGTGCTTTGGATAATGGTGTGGTTTATTCAGATGAATATCACATGGTTCCGATAACTACCGGCTGGGAAAAAGCAATTGTGTATGACTTAGTGATCAGAGGAGATGATGTATTTGTTGGCGGCGGATTCAACAAAGCTGGTGCTGATTCTGCACACAAAGTAGCGTATTGGGATGGTTATTCCTGGCACAAAATGTATGGTGGTATAATTTTGTGGGAATATAATTACCCAGTTTGTGTACTCTCTCTTGCTACAGATTGGGCTCATATTTATGCCGGTACCTCTGATGAATTTTCACCGGGAAGGGAATATATGGATAGTCATGGTGATGTATATTTTGTGCAGTATGCATATTTATATCAGTGGAGTAGCGGAATGGGCTGGTCCTTAAAGGGTGATGCATATTTTGGATATGCTGATGAGCCGCAGATTCATGCACTTGATTATTCCTCCGGAATGCTCTTTGCCGGAGGTGAGTTCAGTCCGGACAGTATTCGTCTGGGTGACTGGCCCAGTTATTATGCTACACGTTATCCTGATCTTACCGGTAATAATATTGCTGTGTGGGATGGCAGTGACTGGGATTCTTTGGGCAGCGGCACTAACGGGGCTGTATTTGAGGTTGTGGCCAGACCGGGAGAAATCTGGGTAGGCGGGAGTTTTAGCAAAGCGGGGAACAAGGCTTCCCATAATATTGGCCGTTATATTTTGGACAGTTATCCGGATTTGACCTGTATCCATGTCCCTGCAGACTATCCGACCATTCAGCAGGCTATTGATGCTGCTACTGACGGGGATACCATTATGGTTGCTCCGGGAACCTATACTATAAGCACAGCAATAGTAAATGACCGGGTAAACAATCTTAAAATATACGGTTCCAGACAAGAGGACGGCAGTGATGCCAGTATTGTTAATGCTGGTGTCCATCCCGGAGAACATTTTTGTTTCTCTTTTCAAAACGTAACCGGCTGTGAGATTTCCGGATTTGAAATAAAAAACGGGGTTGTTGGTGTTTTCTATGATAATTGTATGAATTGTACCTGCAGCAGTAACTTTATACATCACCAGCATAAGATTAGTGGTGTAGCAGATGTTCCAGCCGGGATATCGATCTGCAACAGCAATATGATCGAGGTGGAATTTTGTATTCTGGACAGTAATACAGTGAAGGGAATTGATCTCTGGCAGAGTGAAAATATCAATATAGTTAACAATACAATAGTTAATAGTAGCGATAAATGCGGCTGCTGGATAAACAGTTCTGATTATATTACCATAAAGAATAATATTTTCGCCTATAATAATACCCATGGAGTCGGGATTACCAATTGTACCTTTACAGATTTTATTCATGATTATAACTGTTTTTATTTTAATACTACACATCCCATTCAGGGATATTCACCAGGGCCTCATTCTATTACTGCAGATCCATTGTTTGAAGATCTGACTCATTCTGATTATTATCTGCAAACAGGATCACCCTGTCTGGGTGCAGGAGAAGGAGGAGTAAATATCGGTGCTCTGGGAGAAAAAGGAACAGATGTGACTGATACACCATCACAGGGCGTAAATAAATTTCGTCTTTATCAGAATCATCCCAATCCATTTAATGCAACTACTCAGATCAGCTATTCTATTCCTGTATTATCCAGGATTAAATTGACAATATATAATCTGAAAGGTGAAGAAGTAGCTACCTTATTTAATGGGCAGAAGAAAACAGGTCAGCATACAGTCAGGTGGGATGCCTGCTATGCTAATGGCCGTCGGGTTCCTTCAGGGGTGTATTTGTATCAGTTACAGACAGATGATTTTGTTTCCACACGTAAACTGCTGCTGATGAAATGAGTTTAGAAAATATTAGTTGAGAGATGATAAGTAAAACATATAGATTCCAATAGGAATAAAAAAATCCTGGTTGTAAAATAAATGTTGGCAACGATATCACTATTTTGAAACAATTATCAGTTTTATTAGCTGTTTAAAGCCTGGATCAGAGAATAGTTATTCACTGTCCAGGCTTTACTATTAATATCCGATGTATGTTTTAAGAAGATCTTAATATTTTTTGAATACAGTTTTTGAAAGAATTACTTCTTTACATTTATTCTAAAATTTTTTATATTCCCATTACATAAATAACAACATAAAGTATAATAGATTATGTCAGACTCAAAAGAAGAATTAAAGAAACAGAAAAAGTTAGCCAAAGCAAAGGTTAAAATGACCAAAGCAGAGGCTAAAGTCAGGGAAAAGCAGATAGAAAATGAAAGTGATATCTATAATTCCCTCATTGACAAGAATAAACTTCCCAGGGGTATCACTATTTCTATTAATGATAAGGATAAAATTAGTGATCTTATTGTTACCGGTCTTTCTCAGGATCAAATGAAAAGAATTCTTCCCAGACTTAATAAAGATCTGCTCATTACATTTACTGAAGATAAAAATCCTTTTAAGGCTTCTTTGTTGCGTTTTTTACGGGAAGGTCTTTTTCATACTATTGTTAAGATTATTGCCGGTCTTATTGTTGGATATCTTTTATTTTATATTGGTTTACGATAGCCGGAACAAATGTTTTTATAGATCGTAAGAAATTATAATGATATTAACTAAAAAAGATACTTTATTAATATTTATTATATTTATATTACTCAGCAGTTACGGGCTGGATGTAGCAATTGTTGCTTTTTCACATGACCATGAACCAGTAATAGATTATGAAGATAATTGCCCTGCCTGCCAATGGGAAATACAGTCAAAAGAGAATGATGTATATCTTCAGACAATATGGAATACATTACACAATTCATTATTTATAAATTTTGAAACACCTGTTTATCAGATCTTACTATATAAATTTTTTATTAATATTACTACTTTATCTCCTCGTTCACCACCCCGCTATTCTGTTAATAAATAATGCTGTTTCATAATATATCCTTTTAATAAGGATTAATATATTAATCCACAGTCGGGGTTGATATAAGCCGATAAAATAATACAGTATTATATTAATAATAATTCAAAAGTAATTATTTAGTAAGTA
>CAZETW010000012.1:0-38415 GCA_964515295.1 uncultured bacterium
CCACTCTGTCAGGGTCTCTTATTATTGCCAGCTGAAGTTAATCACTTCATAAAAATCATCTTCTTTACCTGAACCATGTTCTCCCCGGAACCAATGACAGGATTGGCTACCAACCGATAAAAGTACATTCCTGAAGCCATGGGATGTCCGTTCTGATCAGTTCCTTTCCACCTTACTGAATGAACTCCGGCTGACAAAATTTTCTGTACCAAACAGCTGACCTCCCTTCCGGTCATATCATATACAGTTAATATTACCTCTGCCTGTTCCGGTAAATGAAATTCAATAGTGGTCTCTGGATTAAAGGGATTGGGAAAATTTTGTTTGAGCATAAATTCTTTTGGTAACTCTGAATTCTCATTATTCCCAATTCCTGTACCAACTTCAGCAACCAATTCCGTCAATACCCCGTATCCGTCAGAATGATACACACAGTTAGATTCATTCTGAAAACTGACAGACGCTGTATATTCTGCATTTTCTGTGCTGTCCCATACTCTGAAACGGAGGGTATCATTCTCTAAAAATCCATCAACCGTATCTGCTGTCTGTACATCATCTCCCCACACTGTAATAGCTGCATTTTCCTCATTCCATACAATGGCACCGCAGCAGAGACCGGTGGAATTGAATACGCCGATCTCATCTCCTGATGCCAGTAAGGTGCCATCCCAGTACTGTGGTTCAATGGAACTCGGCACTACTACTGTACAATTCTGACCTGTATTAGCCGTAAACTGAAAATGCAGAGATGCATCTTTTATATTATCGTTCCGAATAATATATAAACCATCAAATCCGTCAGCAACATATACTACATTGTCATTCACATCTACACCATAAGATTTTCCTCCTGTATTATACGATCCTACTTCTTCCGGATCAGAGGGATCAGAGATATTGATAATTTTCAAACCATTATAATAATTCGCTAAATATGCATACTCTCCTTCAACTCTTATACCATGAATTGAATAATAAATAGAACTCAAAATTCCTATTTCTCTCGGATCAGAAGGATCTGTAATATCAATAATTCGCAGATCTGATTCTCCAATATAAGCATAATTCCCCTTGACTGAAACACAATATGCCCAATTATTAGTAGAGTAAAAAGCTTTTCCCACAGGACTGGATGGATTTGAAATATCAATAATCCACAATCCTTTATGACCACTTACATAAGCATAATCACCACTAACTGCAATACCCCTGGCATAATCACCCATATCATAGGATCCGGTCCTTACAGGGACAGAGGGATCAGAAATGTCAATAATATAAAGACCGCTGTCGCCATACGCTATATATGCAAAATTTTCTTCTACTGTAACAGCATTAGCCTCACTCCCTATATCAAAAGAACTTTTTTCTGAAGGATTGCAAGGGTCAGAAATATCGATAATACGAAGCCCATCCTTATAATCCGCCACCAAGGCATTATTGCCTTTAACTGTGACATCATAAGCTCTTTCTCCTGTATCATAATGACTCTTTTCTACAGGACTTTGAGGATCAGAAATATCGATAATCAAAAGCCCATCCAGACAATCAGCCACATAAGCATACTTTCCATTGACAGCCACCTTTCTAGCCTCATCTCTGGTATCATAGAATCCCTGTTCTGCAGGATTTGCCGGATCTGTAAAGGCATCGATAATACGGAGCCCGTTATTCCCTGCTGCTGCATAAACAAAATTTTCACTCACTGTCACTTTAAAAACACCACCATTGTAATTTATAGTACTTAACTCCACAGGATCAGTAGGATCAGAAACATCAACTATCCTGACCCCATCATTAAATGCAGCATAAGCATAATTGCCTGCAACGGTTACATCATGATTAAAATACCCTGGTTTATAAAATCCCACCTCTGTAATACTGGAAGGATCGGAAATATCGAGAATCCGGAACCCTTCTGACCGGCTTGCCACATATGCATAATCTCCTACAATATTGACAGAATACATACTGCATTCTGTATATGAACCCTTTTCCTCAGGATTGAATGGATCTGAAATGTCAATAACCCAAAGACCACTGTCACCATCTGCTATGTATGCATAGTTTCCTTCTATATATACATCATGGGCAAAATGTCCTGGATCATAAACTCCTATCTGTGCGGGGTTGTAAGGGTCGGAAATATCGATGATCCTCATACCACTCCATGCATCTGCAATAAAAGCATAATTATCTTTGAGTGCAATTCCGCTGGTATAGTTACCTGTTTCATACTGTCCTGCTTCTATAGGATTATCCGGATCCGATATATCAATAATACGCAAACTGGCGTCGTAAATAACAGTATAAACATAATTACCTCTGACTGTTATATCTGTGATCAGAGAAGGCAGTGCTATTCTTCCAATCTCAACCGGATGGGCTGGATCAGCAAAATCTGCAATTTCCAGATATCCTCCGTTACCGAAATATGCTGTATCTCCAGATACAAACACTGCCTTGCAGGGCCCCCCGGCCCAATGACCAATGAGAGTGGTATTCAAATTTTCCTCACCAAATGTTTGTGAATTAATACTGAAAAGAAAGAATGCTGCTGTTAAAATAACTAAGGTAATAAAATTTTTATATTTTTGCATAACTGTCCTCCTTTATTACTGATAGAACTGCATCATACAACTCTTACGAGACTCTCGAAAAAGTCATCTCACGTCATTGCGAGGAGCAAAGCGACGAAGCAATCCCCTGGCGTTATATCGAATATTTTCATATGACCCGTTAGGAGACTGCTTCGTCGGCCCTGAGAGACAGGCCTCCTCGCAGAGACGTGGTTGACTGCTGTCATTGCCTGTAATGTTATAGATTTAGACCTTTTCTCGACAGTCTCATCAGCGTTCAAGGCCCTGTCGGAGGAATAAAAGTAATACCCTTAGACCTGTCAGGTCTGTAGTACATATTACTTCCTATAGCCTCTGACACTACTATCACTTCATAAAAACCATCTTTTTTATCTGAATTATACGCTTATCGGAACTACTGACAGGATTCGCTACTATCCGATACAAGTACATTCCAGAAGCCATGGGATATCCGTTCTGATCAGTTCCTTTCCACTTTACTGAATGAACTCCGGCTGACAAAATTTTCTGTACCAAACAGCTGACCTCCCTTCCGGTCATATCATATACAGTTAATATTACCTCTGCCTGTTCCGGTAAATGAAATTCAATAGTGGTCTCCGGATTGAAGGGATTGGGATGGTTCTGTTTCAGCCTGAAAGCTTCCGGTACTGTCAGGGTTTCTGAATAAATGATTTCTGTTTCAATTTCACTTACCAGTTCAGTTAATACTCCAAATCCATCAATATGATACACACAATCAGATTTATCTTCGAAACCGGTTAAGGCTGCATATTCTAAATCTTTATCACTGTCCCATATTCTGAAACGGATGGTATCATTTTCTAAAAATCCATCCACCGTATCTGCAGTCTGTACATCATCGCCCCAGACTGTAATAGCCGTATTCTCTCCATTCCATACTCCTGCACCGCAGCAGAGACCGGCAGAATTGAACACTCCGATCTCATCTCCTGATGCCAGTAAGGTACCATCCCAGTACTGAGGTTCTATGGAACTCGGCACTACTACTGTACAATTCTGACCTGTATTGGAGGTAAACTGAAAATGCTGAGTATTGTCAACACTATGTGAAGGTACAGAATTGTTACTGGCAAGATCTGATAAAATTTTAGGACTGCTTCCTACCGGATACACAAGTGTAGCTGCTGAACTCAAATACACCTTATATCCTTCACCAGGTTCCATATCACCTATGGTATTAATAGCATAAGCAGGTACATAGGTATGACCGTCTCCGTTCTTGGCAATAATCAATTCTGCATTGATACTGGCTAAAGCTTCCGCTGCATCCATAGAACTGTCCGGCAGATAACTGATCATACTCCAGCCGCTTTCAAGATTGATCGGTGTGCTGGGATCAACCGACTGACCTGAAACAATCAATTCTGCAGCCTCTCTTAAATATCCCTTATATCCCCAGCGAAAATCCATATTACCAATAGTATTGATACCATAATCAGGGACATAGGTATTTCCGTCATCGTCCTTAATAAGTACAATTTTTTCTTTAATATCACTCATTACTGAATCAATATCAGCATATACAGGATCAATGTTGACAGAAAACATATTCCATCCCCGGACAAGATCAACTGTACATTCTACTGCATCAGTTACATCAAACTGACTGAGCACCATAAATGCATCTGCTGAATAACTTCCCGTCCCTTGAGAATACGCAACCGTAACTGTACGCCACTCTTTTGACTCACTTAAACGATATACTTTATAACTGATTATCTCTCCGGACTGAAAACCATCTACCTCACCTGTTTGACTGTCATCTCCCCATACAGTAAGAGAAAGATTTTCTCCCTGCCATTGTGCATAGCCGCAGCATAACCCAGCAGGAGTAAAAACTCCAATATAGTCACCATTAACCAAGGGAGTGCCGTTAATATTTGGATCTGCTTCTGTAGGAAGTACTACAGTAGCATTATTTCCAGTCTCACTGAAACTCCATTCAGCAGGTAAATTTTCCTGTTCCTTTGTAATATATACTGTTACCTCATTGTTCCCGGCATTCGAAGTTACCTTAAGCAATCCAGTATCACTGTTACCACTCAGTTGACTGCGATCCACAGTAACTGTTACAGAATCATCTCCGCTCCCACTGGAAGGATCTATAGAAGTGATCCAGAGTTTATCCGGCGTTTCTGATACACTCCAGGTTAAAGTCCCTCCACCAGTATTTGTTATCCCAAAGCTCAGTTCATTCATGGAAGTGCCGAAATCCAGGGTATCAGGATCAACTGAAAGTACTGGGGTGACCGGTTCTCCAATAGTAAAAGGACTGTTACTTAAATCATAGGGACTTCCGTCAGATGCATCTTCTATTTTAAGAATACAGTTATCACTTTCTGTATCGGGAACCGTCCAGGAATAAGACCCTGAATTTTCAATATCTGATGCTATAGGTGGATCCACCCAATTACTGCCCCCGTCAATAGAATATCTGATTGTTACATTTTCAATTTTATACGTTGCCGTTGAACTAAATGAACTCCAGGTAATATCATGGACAGTTCCCGGAGCCCACTCTTCACCTCCGTTCGGGCTTTGAATTTGTATTGAAGTTAATGTAAGATAAAATTTTACAGTATCAACATTGGAATATTGTGAATTACCGTATTCATTAAAGGCTAAAATTCTGAAATAAAAAGTTTGATTGAATACGGTCGGTATATCTGACTGATAAGAGGTTACATTTACATTGAGAGTATCAATTTTATACCACACAGAAGGAAAAGCAGGAGATACTTTTCTTTCAACAATAAATCCTGTTTCATTATCAGCATTGTCTACCCAGGTCAGATGAACCTGTTCAGGAATACGATGCGCTACCAGATTAGTTGGAGCTTGCGGAAGATTGCTGTCCATTACATAACCGACAGTCCTTACCATAACAATAGCGTTATCATATACCTGACCAACTGCATTGGCATAATGAATATCTGCCCATTGTAAAGTCTGACTGTAGGTATCATAAAATGCATATTTTCCGGAATTCCTATCATACCCCACCATGGGAACCCAGTGATCACCCCCCTGATCCATATTTGTATCAATAGTCAGAAAAATAGGAATATTAAGAGCAAACACTGAATCGGCAAAATCACAAAAATCATTCACATTAATTTCCCAGTCCCCTCCTGGATTTTCCTGCCAAAAATAGCCGTCATTAGTCCAGGCATCTCCATAAGCGCCATATTGATCCCAGGTATCATTACTCATTGAATATTTAGGTGAGACATGGATCATAACTTCTAATTCATATCCACGATCCTCGGCATAATCTTCCAGACCTGATTTTATTTTGTATTGAGAACCGAATCCATCATTATTGGTATTCATATACTCACTCCCGTGTAATACCCAGGCAGTATTAAGACCTTCATCTACCCCCTGGCCAGGATCTGTCAATAATCCATTTTGAGTAGGAAGATTATATACATGCTGGAAATATGCCAGAATCATAGCTCCGGTTGTAGGACCACATCCCACAAATGCCCCGTTTTGTTTATAAGGTACAGTATTGTACGGATAAGCAGGAAATAAATTAAATTGATCTATAAAGGTCCCACCCTCCTCAGTCTTTATACTTTCCTCATTAGAGTAGGTAGAATTACCAGCAGAATTATAAGCACGGACCCGATAATAATAAGGAGTCGTGGGATTAAGCCCGTCATCACTGTAAGAAGTCTGATTGGCAGAAACAGTTGCGATCTGAGTCCAGCTATCTTCTACAACAATTTCTCCATTAATAAGAGACTGTGATTTATTCAGAATAATACCTAACTGAGAACCACTGTCACCTGAGCCGGTTTTACGTTCAATCTTAAATCCGTTTTCATTATCAGAATTATCCTGCCAGGAAAGATCAATTTCTGAACTGGAAACCGCAGTTAACATAAGATTCGTAGGTGCTGCCGGTGCTTGAATTTGAGTTCCTCCTATAGGAGTAACATCGTCAAGATATACTCCGCCGTCAGCTCCTTTTGCCATTTTTCCCCAAAGATTTACAAATATTTCTTTTATGGTAAAATTACTGGGAAAAGTAGATATACCAGACCAGTCAAATTCAAAATGATTCCAGGACTGGGTGGAGTAATGAGTAATAGGCTGAGCCTGGCCGCTGTAAAAATACCGAACTTTCGCCTGATCAGAATCATATACTTTTACATATAAATTACAGTAAAGGGTTCCATCTGTCGACATTCCGTCTGCTATTTCTACAGAATATCCATCTGCCGTTTGCCAGGTGTTATTAGATGATAGATCGGGTGAATGATAACGCATTATCCACCAGGTGGCACCTGGATTGCTGACACCATGAGCCGATGAAGTAAAGATCCCTATTGAACCGTTATTATCACCATTAGGATCACTAAATGGTGTATTCGGATAATTAACCTGATCATACCAATTAAATACAAAATTCGACTGAAAAGGGCCGTCCCCTTCTTCATCAAATCCCCCCTGCATAGTCCATCCCTGAGCCGTACCATCATTGAAATCAAATGCAACCGAACTTGCCGGACCAGCACCCATTTCAGTAAATTCAATATCATCAACATTATTTTCCATCCACTTAGTATTAATGATAACCATTTTTATTCCATCTGAATTATTAGAATATTCAACCTCTAAAAAACTACTTTGACTCTTGGGTACTATTTCAGAATATAAAGGATTGGTGGGCTCATAATCTTTGAAAAATTTTACTGACATATAGGCATCGTCATAACTGCACCCCTGCATAGGTTGTGAATCATGACTCACCTCAATCTTGACTCTCTCTTTTAAAGAACTGAATCTTATTACGACCCGACCGGATTCATCATATTGACTCAACGAAGTGATATAAGGTGAGAAAAAAAGCATTTTTCCCATACCTTGCATATTAGTGACCCACATCTCTCCTTTTGCTATAATAAAATCAACTCCCATTGCCTGATCAGTTAAAGTATTGTTTGCCCCTCCATTATATAACTTATACCCTACAACACTATTCCATTTTGAATCCTCAAAATCAATAGTCCCTGACTGAGTAAAGGCAATCTGAGTTACACCCATCAATATAATTACAAATAAAAACAGACACTTGAAAAAAATATTTGTTTTCATTTGGTTCTCCTCCTGTTTAAATAATTTTTCAAAAATAAAAATAATTGACCGTCGCTATTTATTCTTCTGGCAGAAAACAAACCACATCAATTGTATTGTTTACAGAAAAAGTGAATTAATATTAAACCTGACAATTAATATCTGAAGTATACGGAGAGATAATCCTCCTGTCCTTACTATTTTATACTAATAGTTTAGTAACCGGATCATTAATATAATAATTATTAATAGGCGAATAATAGGAATTAAATATCTTACTGTATAAAACGGGAAGGTAAGCCAGAAAAAATTTTAATTTTACTATTTACCCCCATATAATGATAAAAATTGTAATGTCTGATTAAAAATTTATTTATTATAATATAAATTATAAAATATTAAATGAAAAAGTCAAGAAGAAAAATAATCACTCAATAATTTCTCTCACCTTATCATTTCTGCCTAACTTATTCCAGATGAGGATAAGGTTTTTTCTTAGTATTTCATTTTTTTTATAAGCTTTGTACAACTGGTCCCATCTCCTGGCTAACTGATGAAGTTTACCGATTTTTTCAGCAAAACGAATGGCTGATTGATACGACATCTGATTGGTAAAATCCAGCTCCACTATTCGCAGATAAGTTAAAAATGCATTCTTATCATTTCCAGCTTGTTCATACAGTTTTGCCAGTCCACGCTGACCATCTACGGACCTGGGATTAAAAGATAAAAATTTCTTATAAAATATTTCCGCCTGAGTAAAATCATCTTGTTCAAAATACATGTCAGCTAACATCTTCAAAATTATTGGTGCCTGCGGATATTTATCTAAAAGACGTTTAAGCTGGCTTTCCAGTGAACCGTTATTCTGATCCGGAATCCAGTTATCAGTAATTCTGTTTAGAATGTTCTGTAACTCTTTAAATTCATCTGCAGTTTTAATATTGTTTTCATTTAGATTAAAATTAACATCCACTGATACTGATGATTTTATTTGTTTTTCTTTTACTGCAATTTCTGCAATTACTCTCTCTAGTGCGCTGGATTGATAATCTTTAGCTCTATTCAAATCACCAATATTTTTATATATCAAAAAAAGCTGAAAAGCAGAAAAGGCATTCCCTTTGATTTTCTCAGCCTCCTCATATCTTTCTCTGGCTTCCTGTATTCTTCCCAGCTTTTGTAGTACTTTTGCCTGTTCAATAAGAGGAATAGGATCATCCTGTACTGCTTCCTCCCAGGACTGTAAATATTCAAGTGCTTCCTGATAATGATGAATATCTGCAGCTGTTTTCCCGGCTTGTTCCAGAGCATCCGCATTATCAGGTTTTTTTTCAATGATTTTTCTATAAATATATAAAGCAGAATCTGATTTGGATTCCATATTATACGTGTTTGCTATCAAAATCTGACAATTGATGGAGTCGGAATGTTTTTCAAAATACTGGTTATAATATTCCCTGGCTTTTTTCCAGTTTTGTTCATTCTCATATGTTCGTGCAATCTTTAAATATAAACTGTCAGCATCCGGATATTGATCAAGCATATCAATATACGTCTGTCTTTCCAGGGTAAATTGTCCTGATTGCTGCTGAAGAGATGACAATTCTCCATAGATTTGCATATTTTCAGGAAACTGTTCCTTCATTTTATCCAGATCATGTAAGGCCTCCCCTGATTTCCCCAGCACATTTCGTACTCTGTTTAGATCCAGCCGTGCTTCTACATCATCAGGATTTTCTTCTACATAGATCTCTAATATATCCACCAGTTTATGAAAATCTTTCTTTTGAACATAAATATATTTTTCTATGTCCATCAACTGTTTAGATGTATTAAAAAGTTTACTCCCCTGATCAATAATCTCCAAAGCCTCTTCAAGCTTTCCATCTTTTGCATAGGCCAGAGCAAGAGGAGAATATCGTTCCTTATTATCAGGATCAAGTTCAAGTGCTTTCTTAAAATTAAGAGATGCTTGTTTCCAATCAGAAATCTGTGTTTTTTTTACTCCTGCATTATGATAAGCATTGATCAGTAATGTATGTAGCTGTTCATTGGGATTTGATGAATATAATTTTTCAATCCATACAGCTGCTTCAGAATATATGGAAGCTTTCCAGAATAAATCTGCATAAGAAGCAAAAAGAGTTATATCATCAGATAAGTATTCCTCTGATAACCGGGCAGTATATGCTGCAGAGTCAGATTCTTCTGTTTTCAGGTAAGCCTGAGTAAGCATTTTCCATGATGTGCTGTTATACGGATTCTGCTCCACATATTTTTTTAGATCAGGAATCAGAGACTGGTAGCTATCTTTATCAATAGTGATTTGAGTAAAACAATATAATGGTAATAGAACCATTAGAATGATGATTAGTATAAATGTATCTTTAATTAGTTTCATACCTGTCTGCCTTCTGAGGTGTACTATTTCTACTTTCATTTCCAGATGAATCCACTGCCCGGATACTGTACCAGAAATCTTCTCTGCCCTCTTTATCTAGGAACTCTAGGGTATCGAGCGCAACTGAACCAATCTCAGTGAATGTTCCAGTAGGCGAAGAAGAACGATATACACGATATTCTTTAAGATCAAAATCTACTACTCGTTCCCAAAAGATCTTTATACCACTTTCTGTTTTTTGTACAGTTACATACTGAACTCTTGGAGGAGGACTAAAATCACGGAAATATACAGTATTAGACACCGTAGGTTCACTCCGGTTACCTGCTGTATCCAGGGCTATAATATGATAAAAATATTCTTTGCCCTTGGAAAGATCTGCATCTCTGAACTTTCTGTTTAATTTGGGAAGGAATCCTATAGAATCAACATTAGAATCACTTCCCCGATACACTATATACCCGAAAACATCCAGAGAAGAAGAGCTGTTCCACTTGAGCGTCAGTGCTGTACCATGATCGTTTTCAACAATGATGGCTCCTGGTGGTGAGGGAGGCTCATTATCAGGAACAGTAATCCAAACATAAGCCTGTTTACCATAATGCCAAAGAGTATCCAGGGCAGTTACTGAATAACAATACCGCTGACCCGGTACTATTTTATGATCCGCATCACCATGATCGATAAAGTTTGTTTCTTTAATAGGATCAGGTGTCAGATATACCTGATTATGCCTGTCTTCTGTTAAACCCCGACTAACTCTGTATCCCAGAATATCCTCATCTTCAGGAGCAGTCCAGGTTAAAGTGACAATATTATCTTCAACAAAAGCTTCAAGGTTCTGAGGAATCCCGGGAGGAGTTCTGTCTGTGGGAAACGCTGATATCCGGTTAGAATGTCTGCTTTCATTACCTGCTGTATCCAGAGCAGAAACAGCATAGTAGTACTGCTGGCCAGTGACACAGGTTAAATCAATAAAATGGGGCTGGTCATAGGGTATATATTCTTCATTGAGCATTATTGAATCTTGTTCAACACCTGTCCAGCGATATACGTTGTAAGCATGGATATCAATTTCTGGACTCAGATTCCAGACCAGCTCTACTTTATTCTCTGAAGGTAGAGTAACCAGTCCGGCTGGTGGTGCTGGAGCTATAATATCCTTTAATTTTATAGTAACTTCCTCGGTTGCTTTACTTTCCAATCCAGAAGCATCAACTGCAGTCATTTTATAAATATATTTTTCCCCTATATCCACTCTGGTATCAATATACTGATAGGCAGTATTATCCAGCCGAAGCAAAATTTTATCATCAAACCGCTGGAAATTTGTTCCGGAAGTTTTTTTATACACAAAGAACTGCACTGTCATATCATCTCCTTTAGGTTGCCAGCGGGGATAATCCCATTCTATAGTAACAGCACGCTGCTGCTGCTGATACAGTACTTCTTGAGGGGGATACGGTAGCCTCTCAGTGATCTGTATTTCTTTTTTAATAGTCTGCACTATTTCTTCTTCATCGGTTATTACAATTCTATATTTGTAGGTTTCACCCAGTGTATGTCCGTCAGCCTGGTAGAACCTGCCTAAAGCTATCCCCACTTTATGAAAAAGCATCATATATACTGTACTGGCAAACCGGTCGGTACGAAGGCGAAGCAGCAATTCCTGTGGAGAAGACACACCTAACGAATTCTGAATAAAACGATAATTTTCACCCAGTATATCTGCAAAAATAATTGGATTCAATATAGGTTTTATGGGTTCTTTAAAAAGACTGATAAATTCCTCATCATCAGTACCTTTCCGTTCAACATAGAATCCCTGCCCTATCTCCAGATTTTCTTTTAAAAAAAGATATACCGTATCCTTTTTAACTGTAAAATAACAATCCTGTTTTTTTTGAGCATAAAGGTGAAAGACAAATAGTAAAAATAATAAAATTAAAAAAAATTTTCTCATGGTTTTATCCTTCTTAGAATAATTATCATTACTCTGAATCCATAACTTCAATATTAGTTATATTTAAATCTCCGTCAATATTAAATTTTAATTTATATATGCCTGATTCCTTGTCACGATATTTATCCACACTCTTTACTTCAATAAAATAATCCCAGGCAGTTAACATTAACTTGGTAAAGTGACATTCAAGTACAGGATCAGATTGGTTTTCATTATAATAAATAGACCATTCCCAGGTAGGATAACTGTATCGACCATCTTCAGTAACAATAATTGGAGTATCGGAACCATGATATGCCGACATTATCAAAAGTGCTGTTTTACTATCTATAGAGTTATTATCAACTTCAAACCGCAGTATATTTGTATTTCCATCAGGAGGCTGGTGTAATCCAAGAAGTCTTATAACCGGAGTAGCCGGTCTGGGCCTGAATGACTGTTCACATATATCTGTTACCCCGTTTGCATTAATTGCTTTAAGAGCCACAAAACATTCTTCCGGCAATCCCAATGTAGGTTGCTGAATGATGAGATCCTGATTTAGTTGTACCTGATCAGGAGTGAAATCCACATTTTCAGAGGACCCGGGAAATGGCCGCACATTATAATTTCCGGAAGCACTTCCCAAAGCATACTGATAGCCAACCAGATTGAAACTATTATTGAAACCGGTGGATTCTATTGGTAAAGCCAAAGATTGTTCATCTGGTTGTTTAATTTCCGTAAACATTGGCACACAGGGTAAGGTCAATTGCTGCTTAAATATACCTGACTTTTCATTTTCCTTAACATACCATGAAGACAGATAATAAAATTCACCCACTTCCAAATTATCATTTAAACCGAAGGCAGTATTGTAATCACCATTAACACCAAGATCAAACTGGCCAGTTAACACATCATCATTATCCGGACTGGTACCTAAAGTAAAATACATGGTCAGCTGTCCGCCAAAACGATAGATATCTTCAAATACTCCCTTGAATTTCAATATAGTACCATTACTATCCCGGGTAAGAACAGCATTTACCGGTATGGGCGGATAAGGCATATATCCTTTTTGATGAGTAACTGATTCACCCGAAGTGCTAATAGCTTTAATAGAAACCAATACAAGTTTTTTAAGCGGCAGCTCTGATATATGAACCGGCAATTCCAGATATTCATCCATAACCACCTCCTGTGAAATAAAATCATAATCGGATATACTGGCGGGAAAGGATCGTATAGGAGTTTTATTAGCATCATTCAGGAATACACCAAATTGATATCCGGCTATAGAATTTTCAGGGGCAAAGCCGCTGCTCAGCATGTGTACCATCAGATAGCCAGCATCATTTTTCTTTACTTGATCGAACATCAATGGTGGTGGTACACTTAAAACAGTGTCATAGTAAGCTGATTCCTCAGCACTGCCTGTAACATTCATGGCGGATAAATATAATTTTGTATATTCACTCACTTGATCAGGCAGGCCGAAAATGTTAAATCCTTTTTTGCCGTAACTTACTGAAGGATAAAGGTTATTTTCATATATATCATTTTTACCTTCTTCACTGCCTATCATGAAATGGATACCTGAATTCGCCTGCAGAATGGGATCATCAAAATACCCCTGGAGTTGAAGCAGATATGATTGCACCAGTTGATGACGTGTAATTTGGCCGGTGATTTTTGGCAGGGGAGGTATAGGCTCGTAGCGTACCTCTTTCATGGCAACATCACCGTCTGCGCTGCGTGCTCTTAACTTTACCTGTATTGTCGGAGCCATATCTTTTGCCAGAAGCGGGAGTTTTAGCTGTTCTCCGGTCTGGACCTGATCTATGGAAAAGTCCGCCTGCAGCGGATCCAGCGGAAAAGGTCGGATAATATTCTGATTTTCTTTAAAGTTATTCTGAATTTCAAATTGATAAGAAGCTAATTTTCTTCCGTTAAATGCAGGCGAGTTTATAGGAATAACAAGATAGCCTTCTTGATTTTGAGTAACCTTGGTAAACATAGGTGGATCAGGGGTCATAAGAGAAACTAACACAGAATCTGATTTCTCTCTCTGATTGTCAAACATTCGGGTCACAGATCGGGCAGTGACATACACTGGACTTCCGTAAGTTAGACTGTCCGGTAACCGCATACTGTTAGTTAAAGTATTTGTGTAACTTGGGCCGAATAAATAACCCACCCTTCCAATTTCACTGCCGTTTGGAGTAGTACCAAATCTCATATTAACGGTAAAATCTGCCGGGTGCGGATCCGTGTTTATTCCAAATTGTAGCCGGGTATACGGTTCTGAACCCGGGAATGACAGATGCTGCAGAGATGCCTTTAAAACCGGTTTGTCCGGCGCGAAACAAATAAAATCAACATCAGTGCCTCCAAAATCTCCGGAATTATTAACACCGGTTAAATACACGCCAACCCACATCCCCCGGACATCCAGTGATTCATGATTTATAGGAATGATCAGTTGTTTACCCGGATAAACCGAATCAGCCGAAAAATCAACCTGTAAAGCATTTTCTGGGAAAGCACGTATAACTTTCTGATTCTGTAAAACACTTACAAGTTTATAGTTATATCCGACAATCCCACTTTCCTGATCTTCGGCAATAGATACAATGTTCAAGACAATATTGCCGTTCTCATCCTTTCCGGCAATATTAAAAGAAGGTGCCTGTGGCGGAGTTTTATCTTCCTGCTGAGGAATATTGACTACTTTTACTTCTCCAAAGCCATTGTTGTTGGCTGCATGCAAATTACGTGCCCTCAAGGCCAACTTCATATCAGCTCTAATAGGATGAATACCAAGATCTATATGAATAAAATCACTCTGTTTATAGCTTTCGTGACCATATATTGGTAAAGCAAAACTATCAATGGTCTTCCAGGAAATGCTGTCCGGATTTTCATTTGTATAGTAAAGCTTATATTGATACGCCGCCAGAGTATCAATACGTACATTCAAATTGGGATTACTTTTTTCATTAGCAAACCAGTCACGGGCCTGTCTGCACTCAAAAATAACCCGGTTTTCCCCATATGGTCTGATAAGTTCCATCTGAATATCATCCGGAAAATGAGGTGGTGTATGGTCAATATACAAAGGCGGAGATTCTTCCGTACAGCGAACCTGTCCTTCAGCATCGTATCCGGCAATTTGAACTATATAAGGTGAACTTGTATTGGCATTCAGATTCAAATCCCGTATAGTGACCTCAGTTAAGGTGCCGGTAGTGGTCCAGTCCACAATTGGATTTCCGGGAGAATCCTTTTTATAAACCCGATAACGATATTCAGCAAAGGGACTGGGTCCTTTACTTGTATTTACTTGCCAATCCACATGAATCTGAGACTCAGAGTTTTTAAAATAATTAACTCCTCTTTTAGCATAATTATGGGGGAAATCTATTGAACTTATTACATAGTCATAGCTTGAATAAGGAGTGGTTTCATTGATAGTAGAAGATGATCTGTTAACACTTTTTTCTAAGCTAATATCCACCACCTGTCCGGCTACTTCATATCCCGCTTTATTGCGGACCCGGGTGCGGACTTCATACTGCCTTCGAATTGGAGGCCAGCTAACCGGGAGAAAGAAATCAAGACCGAACTGATGGAAATCTCCAACTGACTGAAATAGATTGGTTCCCTCTTCAGCAATACTAAACGCATACTCAGAGATATCCTGATTCTCAGTCCAGTTAAAGCCGACTGTGATAGGTGTATAGCGCTTTTGAGCGTCTGTTCTGCTGGCTGAAAAACTGGATAAGCTACTCAACAGAAATTCATCACTGAGAGTTTTCATCCTGTTTTTTAACTCTTCGGATGAGACAGGTGTAGATGTTCCGTACGTCTTTTCATAGGCCTTCACCTCATCAATCAACGTATCATAGAGATTGTATAAATTTTCGGAAAGTTCAGCATATTTATTCCAGATGACATCAGTTTGCAGGGTAAAATCACGATGGATTTCATTCCTGGCCCAAAAAGCCTGATTATAGGCCGGCACCATTGTATTGTATAAAGAATCCATTTTGTTTAAAGTAAAGTCATAGAATAAAAATGGAACTGTGGTATAAAAGGCTATTCCCAACTCTTCAGAGGCCAACCATGATTCAATACTTTCAGGATCAATACTGATTTTACCGCCAGCCAGGGATTTTAACGCACCATATCTTCGCTCATTAGCCTCATCTATAAATTCCTGGTTGTTATCTCCAATAGCAGGATCCCACCGTGAAAATCTAAAAACATTTTTGAATTCATTAATATTCTGGTAGTATAGATTATCACATCGGTCTTTTCTGGCTAAATAAAAATCATGAAATCTGCTCACCTTTTTTAACAAAGATTTTCCAAGAATATTCTTTTCCAAAAGTGACGCAATAAATTCACCCTGGGTGTTGCTTATCTCACTACCGGGCCCGAAACCAGTGTACAACTGCGCCCTGAGTGTTTCCATTGCTCCCAGCTTTTCCACCACTTCTGTCAGCCAGGTATCGAAACTCTGCTGAAGTCCTGCAGAATTTTTTTGATTACTGTTTGCCCTGGTTGTATCCACAGAAAATTTTGGCACTACATTTCCCCCAATTTCCATTCCGCTCATACTCAGTGGATTTTCTATGGGCGAATCTGGTATATCTGAAAAGGCAATCAAGGTATCCAGAGCAAAACTGCTTTGCTGAATCTGGGTTTTAAGTGATTTATACATATCCTGATACTCATCCACTTTACCGGAAAGAGCCGTGTTTAAATTTTCCACTGCCTCTGAGTAATCATCAAGGGCTCCATTCAATACTCCAAGTGTGTCAGGATGAAAGGCCTGAATAACTTCATTTTTATAATTAACAAAAATTGTTTTACATGATTGTACATAACTTTTATCATTTATATATGACATATAATAATCAAGACTGTTTATAACAGCATTTGCATCCTCTTTCAGGTCACTCCAATAAAAATCAGCCTGTCCAGACCGTATAGTGTTGATAATATTTTTAATATCCTGGGGGGAAAGCTGGGTGAAAGCATTACGTTTGGTCTGAAGAATCTCATCTTCGATTTCATCCACTTGTCCCATGATCCTGTCTGAAACTGCACTGGCCTGAGCAATGATCTCCTGCATACGGGAATCTCCACCTGTCCCTCCGTCTATGGAACCATCCCGCCATTCCACCCATACACACTTGCTCCATTCCCAGTCCAGAAAATAAGCAGTAAGCTCTGCATATCCGTATATGTAAAATTCCGGAGTACCGATCAAAGCTGCTCCCAGTTCACCCCGGACTCCGGCAAAATCTTCTGACAGACAGATAGCCTGCACCCAAGCTCTCCCATATCCGCCCCATTCCCTGGGTTCTTCCCATACATACCACACTGAAAGTTCCATTCCCACCTCAACCTTAACCACCACCGCATCAAAGGAACGGGAAATTCCTGCCTTGACCAGAAAACCGGGCGGACCAATAAAAAATTCAAAATCAGCTTCAAAAGCCCTTGCCACTTCAGCCCAGATGGCTCCGTGCAGGGCCCAGTTTTCTTCATCAATGACAAAAAATTCAATCTGACTGGTTGCCTGACCTGGTGAGGGTAAATTAATTAGGTCAACTCCGGACTGATCTTTTGTCGTCATTCCTACCGTAATATTTCCGGCTGCATAGGGCCAGTCGCTGAAATCCTGAGGGACACCGATTTCAATAAAACCTGATCCTTCCAGTTTACAATACTTTTGAAATTCTTTATTGCCTATCACATTGACCTTCATATCAAGCCGTAGCTTATCTGTTGCTAAGGTCAGGAGTGCCTGTGCTTCCAGTACAGCCTTTTCCGGTACGGAAACATTGATATAAGCATAAATTTCCAAAAAGGTCATTATGTCCGATACCTCATCCATATACTCGTTATAGGCATCAAAAAATTCTTGATCTTCGGTACTGTTCTCAAAACCCAGATGTGATCTTACCCACTCTTCCACCTTAGGATCGGGATTAAAGAATACTCCCAGTCCCAATCCTTCTATGGTAATAGGGAGAGGAGTAAGTCGAATATCAAGTCCTGTACTGGCTGCCAGAAATAATCCGAATCCCGGACACATGAATGTCTGACCACCATACGTTGTTTCTTTGTAGCTGATCTCGCCAACCACAGCAAAACCTTTCTCGGTTACGGTTAAATGTCCCCCCACCAGGAATTGAAAATCTACCTCATCAAGATCAATATCCAGAATAAGATCTAGAGCACCATCGATCATATCTGAATATTCAAAATGGGCATTTTTTATCAGCAAATAAAATTGATCCGTAGATTTATAAATTAAAAGGGAATCAATACCACCGTCAAATCCAAACAATTCGCTGCTGATGCTGCCGCCAAAAATTAGATAAAACCCTTTATGGCTTATAGAAGTAGGTGTAGCAGCAGCATTGTTTTTATCAAAGGTTACATCATAGGTGGCAAAATTACTTAAATCAAAGCCAAAAGCAAATCTGCTTAGCTGGACATTAACACCGCTGATATCAAAATCAGCATTTTTTACTGTTCCAAATTCAAATGTTCCTTCCTTAAGAAGAAAATCAGTAAATTCACCACCTCCTCCCTGATCTTCCCCAAGATTAGGTAAATTTAGAGAAAAATTCCCTCCCAGGGAAATGGTAAACTCTGTTTCATCCAGAACATTTATATTTTGTAATTCAAGAGTAAGCAAATCTGCCAGAGAAATCACTGACACTGTATTTTTATCGATGATCCAGGAATCCTGACTGCCGTCAGTAGCAGGGAAACTGAGAGATCCAATTATGGGAATCTTTGTTTCCGTTTCTTCCTGGGAAGGCCAGTAACTGTTGATTTCAATGTCTATGTTTCCGATAGCATCTTTATTAGAATCCCCGTTAAATCCAATATCCACTTTGGCAAGCTTGCAGATAACATCCAGAGGTTCCATTCCCAGTGATATCCCCTGATCCTGAGGATTTTCCTGAGATATGACAGCAATCATTTTCTCAGAAAGAACGTTACCTGACTCATCCATCCAGCTTCCCTCAGAATTTATATTGATAGTATAGAGGCTGACCATCTCATTAAATGGTTCCATGGGAATAAAATTACCATGTACCTGAAGAATGTTATTCTGGATACGAAGAGAATCAATTGAAAGAGATCCCTCCACCAACTCAACAGGATTCATAGCTAATTTTGTATTACCAATAGTACAATCAGTGGTTACTGACAGTCCAGAAAAATCGATATTTTTCCCGAACAGCATCATAGATCCGTTTAGTAGCATTTCCAGCACTCCGGAGGAAGTAATATTAAAAGAAATGCTTTTAACTGTAATATCAGCCCCAAATAGTGAAAGTATTTGCTCATTGCCCTGGGGAAAACTGACATCGGGTATACTGATACCATCCTGATTTATGCTCAAATTTTCAATACTAATATCAAAACCTTCACATAAATTACTGAGAGAAAGAATCCCCTGCAGAATTTTAAAATTGAAAGTATTTTTGTTAATAGGTGCAGACACCGATATGCCGGGACTTCCATTAGAGGTTATAACCTGAAATTCACCACAGCCTAAGGGAAGAGCTCCATTGGACCAGTGAGATCTATCAAAATAAAACCGGACACTGTCTGTATCTACATCAGCATAGTAATGAATTTTGTAAGGATCGGTGCTGTTCTGGCTGGTAAACAAATCCATCAGAATATTGCCGGAGAACAAAACTGAATCAGGATCCGAGGCAACATTTACCCGCATACCATCCAGAGTAACCTGTAAATATTCACCAATATCTACTTTTGCAGTCGCACCTGATTTATAGGAAGAAGAATATCCTGTATCAAAGGTTTCAAATCCATTAGCAGTCAATGGAATATTCCTGGCTGTCAGATCTGCACCTTGTAATGCTTTAGGGAGTATAAGTTTTAAATTCGCATACATATTAAACTCACCATCAGCATTGTTATACTCAAGAGCAGTAACCTTTAAGGGTATACCTGAAGCTGTCAGGGAAACCAGTTCACCTCCTGAGGGTGCAGTAAGAGACAAAGAACCACTTACCATGCGAAAAGTGGAAGGATTGACCACAACATCCAGACTGGTCTGTACTACAGGAACAGAATTAGAATTAAAGGATAAGGCAGGCAGATACAGATCTGCTTTTTGCCCATTCTGGGTAAACAACCGTATATTCTCATTAGCTTCTTCCACACTAACCAGACTATTACCCTGCTGGTCTTTAAGTTTGATATAGGCGATAGTAGAATCCGGTAGAGGCAATATAGTGAATAAACTGTCTACGATAAAAAACTCACCTGGCCAGAAACCAGTACTGTCAAGATATGCAACCTGATCATTATTGGAGTAAAAATCCACCCGGCCTGAACCTACCTTGACCGAATGAAATACTACGGAAAAATCTTTGGAAAATCGTGCTTCCAGATTAGTAAACTCTTCGTTATTAAAATAAACCGATGACTGAGAATTTCCCTGGGCTGTAAGTGTGCCATTTTTAATGGTTACCGAACCAGGAAGAGGCAGAATAAGATTATTCAGAGTGGTGAGAGGTGATGCTCCTGTTCTAACAGCCTTCCACTGCATAGCATCTGTATTACCATTGAGATTACTTATCTGAAAGGCAAATGAATTATCAAAGGAAATAGTGCCGGATATTAAATTAAGATCAGGAAGACTGAAGGTCACATTGTCACTATAGGTTAAAGGAACAGGAGTTCCAGGAAGGAAGAGTTCACCAGATCCGTCTTTGAGCTGTAAACCACTGGGATTCATCACTGCACCCTGCTCACAATGCAACTGCAAAGCAGGTGCAGAAGTAAATGCAGGAACTTCAATGATAAAAGGATCACTGATTGTAAATTCACCACTAGTTATTTGTTCATTCATTAAATCAAATTCACCGGAACCTGCAGCATTTACTGAAGAATTCTGAGTTACAGGAATTGTGATAGTTCCTTCCAAATCTAATACTGCAGTTTGCTGATTATTATCCTGATCCAGTACAAGTGCAGAGGAAATCGTATTGATCTGAAGCTGTTCCCAGGGTAAGGGATACGGAAGAGTAAAGGATGGGGACTGTCCCTTAAAAATACCCTGTGTACTCATATCCAGTCTGGTATCACCCAAATCTACTGTTTGGTTTCCTTCACCAGCAGTTGAAGGAAGAATCACATCTGCCAATATGGAAAAATCAATAACTGGTATTCCCTGCTCTTCCCTGAATTCACCTGTAATGTTTTTGATCAAGAGACCGGAACAGCTGCCATGGTTAAATGGTGCTGAGATCGGGATTGGATAATTTCGTGGTTCGATACTGCCCAAAAAATTACCATTCACATAGGAAGCATTAAGGACCGTTAAAGGATTGCGGTTGATTTCATTTGAAAACTCTGATAACCTGTCAGGAAGATCGAAAAATTTAACCTTGAAATCAAATCGGAATCCCCAATCTCCTGTCTCCTTACCGGACCAGGAAAACCAGTCAAATGTATGAGTATCCATACGGAAAGCATAAGGCTTGATCTGAATTTTCTGAAAAACAAAAAAATTATCAAAATCCAAATTCGAAATGGAAACTTGAGGAAAACTGAATCCTTCACCTGTCAGATGTACAGAAGACATCAGAGGTGAATGCAGATGCGGCTGAAAATCGGTTAAAGAAAGATTTACATCAAAAATAAAATCAAAATTCCAGGTCTTATAATCTGAAGACCAGGTAAAGGTATTGCAAATGAAATTATGCAGATTCATATTCATTGGTCCGACAGGTATGGTAATACCTTCCGGTTCCGGAATGCTTCCATAGGAAGTAATACTTGTATAATCTTTTGCAATATTTAGATCCAGAGATATGGAACGCTCCTGAGGATTTGATCGATACGGTAAAAATACCAGAGCACCCTTGATATCCAGATTTGTTTGATTAACATCTGATAAAACAGAGGACCATATTTCACCTTGTATAGATTGCGGAGCATAAACTAATCTCTGGGTTGCCCCTACCAAAGGAATATTCCCTGATACAAGCTGATCCGGTACAGTTCCTGATATGATTCCAGAAGATGATAATATTAAACGGACCGGAGAAGATCTGAACAGTGTATTGAAAAGACTTAGTACAGCTGAAAAAGTAAAATCTCCACTGCCAGGCTGATACTGTATATTCTGAACTGCAGCTGGTATACCCAACCGGGCAAGATTAAAAGGTGATTCTGTATCCAGCTGGGGAGAAGCAGTAATGTCACCGCTAAGGATTTCTAAAGTATAACGATCAAAGGTAACATTAACTGTTGCACCTAACTGAGGCGGGTTAAACATATCTCCCTGAAGACAGGGAAACAGTAATGGAGTAGTACCTGGAGATGTGGAAGAAACTGTAATTTCTGAAGAATCAGGAGAAAAGGAATAATTTACCAGAGGATTTTCACCATTCTTTAAAAGTAAATAGGCAATTTCCTCTGTGGGAAGAGGAAGCTTTTCAGGTAATAAAATGGTTTCCACAAACACTGGGGCTTCTCCACCAGCGGTGAATGATCTCACTTCACTTTTCCCCTCATTGGCAGTCACCGGCTGACCATACTGATCTAAGGCTCTTACCTGCCAGGCATAATTTTTCCCTGTTTCCAGTTCAGGAGCAAAGGCAGGATATTGAAATTCAGTCTGAGTAATTGTGGCGGCATTGATAAAATAAGGAGTATTAGATAGTATTGCCTGTTCCGGACTTTGTCCTGTCATCACTTCAGCTACAGTAATAGTATAGTAGATCAATCCTTCAATATTAACCAGTGGTTCAATCCATTCAAAAGCAGGATTACTGGTAGTTAACAGAGTATTATTTTCCGGTGCGATTAACTCTAAATTCGGTAATACACCTTCAAATGATGCAGGTGTAGTAAAAAGTCCAATGATACTCCTGCCCTCATTTTTGGTAGCTGCTCTTCCTTGATAATCAAGTGCCTGAACCTGCCAGGCATAGGTTTTATTTGCTTCCAGAGGAAACGCATCAATTGGATATTCAAAATTCGTATCTATAATATTAAAATTTTCAAAATGGGGATAATTAGAGGCCAATGCCATATCCGGAGTCTGCCCGGTCATCAATTCTACAATCCGTAAAGTATATACAATACTTATTCCAGCAGGAATATTTGGCGGAATCCATTGAAAAATCGGATACTCACTATAAATTTCTTCACTGTCTATGGGATAAATCAGTTCTGGGGGCTCAGGATGAGCTATGGTAAAAAAAGCACTTACATCCTGGACCAATACTGTTCCCCACAGATTTTTTATAGTGACAATTACTTCATAGGTTCCTTCCGGGAACATACCTGTACGATTGGTCTGCTGCCTTAAGTTTTCATCCATAGACTCTGTCTGCCAGTCTGTATATCCGGCGGTATTAATCAGCAATGGCTCTCCCGGATTAACCAGTAACCGCTGACTTCTTCCCAGCACACAGAGATCGCCACCATCATCAAAAACCTCAATATTAATTATTACAACCTCTGGTTTCTGAGTATTGTTGTATACTTCCAGAGCGGCAATGGTGGGATTACTCTGCCAATCACTGATATAGGGAGAAGGATAAGGATCAATTGTGAACATGGCATTCCAACTCTGAGCATAGCTGGTAACAACAAATACTGAAAACAAAACAACTAGAAAAATTTGTGGTAGTTTCTTCATTTGTTTCGGCCTTATATAATTATATTATTAACCTCTTATAATAATTTATATTGTAAAATTCTTAAGGATCAATAGTGAGTGTAAAAGAATCTGTTCGAGTCTTCTGCGGTGAACTGCTGTCTTTAATCGTAACCGAAAAGTTATAGGTATCAGCAGTTGTTGGCGTACCGCTTATGGTCAGTTTATAATTTTGATCAGAATAACTGACCGATAATCCTGGTATAGGCCAGTCCCCGCTGAAAGTCCAGGGCGTTTTCAAAGGCGGTGTACCCTGCATATACACAATATTTTCTGAATATGGAGTTCCCTCTTTACCATTAGGAAGAGTCGTTGAAGTATAAAGAAACAACGCCCCGGCCAGAATTCTGAAGTTAAAGGTTTTTGTTGCAGTCTTCTGGGGAAGACTACTGTCAACTACCTGAAATTCAATTTGATCTGTGGTTGGAAAGTCACGACACATACCGCTAAGCAATCCAGTGGCATTGATATAGATACCTTCCGCAAACGCGGTACTTGACCGATACGATGCAGAAGCAGGGGTTTCAGACCAGGTATAAGGTGGCGTTCCGTCTGATGCTTGTAATTGATGACTATAAGATACACCAGCTGTCGCATTAGGAAGAGATGTGGTAGTAATTCTGAATCCAGACGGCTCATCAACACGAATGGAAAACTCTTTGGAATCAATGAGTTCCGGATATACATTATCTATCACCATTACTGTAAATGTATATTGACCAGTTTTATTGGCTGTTCCATATATTCGTGCAAACTCATTTTCATCTTTTAATTTTACACCATCAGGTAAACTGCCGGAACGTATATTCCAGGACCAGTCTCCTTCACTTCCTCCGACTGCATCAATCCGATCGTAATAATATTCTCCTACTTTACATGAAGGATTAATTGATTTCGTTGTTATTTGTAACTCTCTCGGATCAATGGTTATACTGAGTTGTTTGGTTGCTGTTCGCTCTGGAATACTGCTATCTGAAACTTCCAGAGTAAATATAAAGATGCCCGGTTCTGTGGGGCTCCCAATAATATTTATTGAAGCACTGTCTTCATCACCAAATTCAGTTTCCAACTCCGGAGGTAAGGAGCCAGAAATAATTTCCCAACTATAAGGCAGTAAACCGCCGGATGCTTCAACCGTAGCTGCATATAAAACGCCAGCTGTACCATCCGGTAGAGAATCTGTATTGATGAATAATTCACTGACCTTCTGTACCTGAAAAGCGATTACATTACTCCACGGAGATGCATCAATATCATTTTCAGCCCGGACCCGATAGTAATAGATACTGTCTTCTCTGTCTGTTACCTGAAAGGTTGTATCTGATCCACTGTATATAATCTGAGATGATAAAAAAGTATCAGTATAATCTTCTTCAAGTGTATAAAATTGTGCTTTTGAAACAGAACTCCATACTAACAGATATTCACCAGTATTACTGCTATTAACTTCAGAAAATCCAATGAACTCAGGCGCTTCTGTTGGATAATTAGGAGTAATATTTAATGTAATACTTTTACTCTTATTTGGCTCAATTAAAATTTCAGTTGTATCAGCTCTAAATATTATAGCTCCCTGGCTGTCAAATGCTTCTACCACCAAATTATAAATACCCAGTTGTGCCTGAATTGTATACACACTGTCATTCACATCAAATTCAAAAACCAATCCTCCTGGTTCCAGAGAAAACCGTAATAAAACAATCTCATTAAAGCCTTGTAATGGTTTAACTTTTCTTTCATATACTATTGCCTGTTTTTCTAAATCTGAAAAGGGAAGACTCTTTGCTAGGATTTGGTTTCCCCCCGGTGACTCACTTTTTTCCTGATGTAATTGTAAAGGACTATTATTAGAAGATTGCATATTATTTGCATTACTTCCCGGCCATTTTATTGTGATCAGGAGAGTACCATATTCTGCCTCGAGCATCTGATAGCAATATACAAAAAGGGTAATGAAAAGGAGTAAGAATCCAAAAATAACTATTTTTTTTCTCATGGTTCACTCCTAAAAAAATAAAAATGTTTTATTCTTTATCAAAAAATGTGTGATAATCGTAAACTTGTTCTCAGTTCCTGAAAGTCCCTGGTTCCGTGAAAAGAGTTATAAGATAAATTAAAAATTATCTGATTATTTTTTGTTAAACGATAACTTGAATTAATTCCGGCCCGAAACATTCGAGTATCACGGACCATAGAAGAAGAACTGAACAGAGAATTAGAAAGTTTATTCTGCAAAGCTGAATGTGATAGACGAATTGAATAGACCTGAGTAGTATAGGAATCCTGAGTACCACTGTTCCTGAACGACAAACCGGAAGATACATTCATATTTAATTTCTCAGTAAAATTAATACTGCCGGTCAGATTAAGTGTATGATAGTTTGATTTTGTAATTTGAGAGGGCATATTTTTATTGGATTTCTGATAAGTATACTGTAATCCCACTTGCCGAAAAATACTCTCTCTTCCTACCACATAAGCCTGGTGTGTAGATAAAATTATGTTATCAAAATCCCATCCCAAAGAATCTACAGCAGCATCACCCAGCATAGTAAGATACCGAATACTGAACTGAGAACGCCATTTTTTAGTATGAGATTGTAGCAAAGCCTGTAACTGATTACGGATATTAGTTTCATCTTTCTGATTAAGTAAATTATTAGATAATCTCTGCCAGCCAAAACGTATCCGATTATTTTTTAACCTCAGTGACGAATTAATCATAACTTTCTGACGGTCATTGACAGTTGAGGGAGTCCCCAGTGAAACATACCCTGGTCCAATATATTCATAGCCAATTTCTGTTTTGATATTCTTCAAATTCAGCTCTACATTTGTTTGCATAGCATAATCAACATTAGAACTTATTCTGGGAGTAAAAATTGTTCCCAGGGGTTTCTGTAACCAGTCAGGTATTGTTAGACTATCAAGCGGAACTTTTTCTGCATGTAGATCTTTTGTATAGGCACTACCGCTTCCTTCCAGTTTTAATACTATACAATTTTTAAAAACATTTATCTGAGAAATAAATCCTGTAACAAAATTTTCCTCAGGAGTAACCGAATATGGATTATAAGGAGGCTCAACCCAGATAGTATCCAGTTCCGTACCCATTGTGTCAGGTATAACCTGATCATAGTCCCAATCCTCAGGCTTTTTCAAAGAAGCAGGATCATCCTTTGCTTTCAATAAAATGAGATGAAAAAATGATTTCCTGGTATCTCCATATCCTATCCGTGAAGCAAACATATACTGATCAAAACTCTCATTTATAATATTCCCCTGAACAGCTCTCCTGGTTCGTCCGCCGCCTACAGTAAATCTCCATTTACCAGGATAAAGATCTACCTCTGCTCCTGTAACATTTACTCCATTGAATGTGTATTGCGAAAATCGTTCAGAATAATCACCTAAATGACCTCTCCCCCACTGCCAGACCGGATGAAGTCCCATAATGTTCATATTCTGGCGTGCATAGGACTCTTCTGTAGAAAGCATGATATTAACTGAAACTGAAAAAAAATCAGAAAATTTTAAAAGGGGAGTTACAGAAATTCTCTGAGTAGATGACGGCCGTCTTCTGTCTGCACCTTTAATCCCGTACATTTCTCCGTATACACTTGCTTGTCCGCTTAAGGTAATATTTTTTTTAAAATAATTGGTTAAATCCCTTATCTGAGCTGTAGTTGATTTAAAGGGTATTAATACCATGATAAATATTAGATAAAACATAAATAAAGAAAAAAGAGAACGATTATGATTATTTTGGCAGTCCAGTAGTTTCATCCTTCTCTCCTTTATTCTATTAATATTGTATACTAATATAATGAAATGATAGAGAATCTAACAAAATATTTAATAATTTGCAAATAAATTTTTGAAAATCTATTCTATCCTACCAAGATACATGATACAACTGCTTAATCGCCTCAGCACTGTATTTTTACCCAATACACGCATCAGTTCAAAAATACCCGGACTTGCACTGCAGCCGGTAAGTGCCACTCTCAGAGGATGAATGATTTTCCCTGCACCAACTTCAAGCTCCGCTGCTAATCCTCGTATCAGCTTTTCCAGAGTTTCCTCTGACCAGTCACTGCATTCTTTTAATCTTTCCTCTAACAGTTTTAATCTGGCTTTAACACCCTCTTTTTGCAAATGCTTTTTTATGGCTTTTTCTTCATATTCTTCAGGATCTTTAAAAAAATAGAACCCTTTAGATACAAAATCTGTAGTTCTCTCCATTCTCGGCTGCATTAATTTCAAACATTCCAGAATATATGATTTGTTATTTTCTATAAAAGATTCATTTACATGCAGTCTGTTAAGTACATCTTCTTTAATCACATTGAAAAGTGAATCAATGTTCATCTGAGCTATATATTGTTTATTCATCCAGATAAGTTTTTTTTCATTGAATACTGCAGCATTACCGGAAACACCGTTTATATCAAATAAATGAATCAATTCCTGTTTGGATAATATTTCCCGATTATCTTTGGGGGACCATCCCTGCAGAGAAAGAAAATTTAACAGTGCATTAGATAAATAACCTGCATTTTTATATACTTTTAGAGAAACTGCTCCATGCCTTTTTGACAACCGTTTTTTATCCTGACCCAGCATCAAAGGAATATGCGCGAACTCTGGAACGTTCCATTTCAGAGCCTTATAAAGCAGAATCTGTTTAGGAGTATTGGAAATATGATCATCACCTCTGATAACATGAGTAATATCCATATCATGATCATCTACAACCACTGAAACCTGATATACCGGCGTTCCATCTCTTCTCTGAATGATAAAATCATCCAATTGTTGATGTTGAATACGAATCCGTCCTCGTACTAAATCACGAAATTCTGTCTCACCCTCAGGAATATAAAAACGAATTGCATAAGACTCCCCTTTTTTCAACTTTTCTTTAATCTCTTTTTGGGATAGTTTGAGACAGGTTCTATCATACCTATACTCACCATTTTTCTTTAATGCTTGCTCTTTCTTCTTTTTTAATGCTTCAGGATCACAAAAACAATAATACGCTTTTCCTTTTTTGAGAAGTTCTGCACAGACATGTTTATGGGTATTGATCCTTTTGGATTGAAATAATGGTTTTTCATCCCACTTCAATCCCAGCCACTCCAAACTTTTTATAATTGACACTACCATTTGGGGATCGGATCTGGATTTATCTGTATCCTCGATCCTTAATAAAAAATCACCATTAAAATGTTTAGCAAACAGATAATTAAATATAGCAGTTCTGGCACTGCCGATATGAAGATATCCGGTAGGACTGGGAGCAAAACGAACTTTTACTTTTTTAGCGGTTTGATTCATCATAAAAAAAATGCGGAGAGGGAGGGATTCGAACCCTCGGTAGAGTTGCCCCTACGCAGGTTTAGCAAACCTGTGCCTTCAGCCAGCTCGGCCACCTCTCCATTAAAAATCTGTATATAAGTCAGCGGAGGGCGGGAGATTCGAACTCCCAAGGGCGTAAACCCGGCGGTTTTCAAGACCGCTGCCTTACCAGTTAGGACTAGCCCTCCTGTATAATTAAACGGATTAAATATACAAATTTTTACATCATAAATCAACCATTTTTATCTAAATGCTGTAATGAACAGATATCAAGATATTTTACGTGCAAGCCAACTTAATTTTTGTTCAATTGCACCTTCAGGACAAGATTCATTACAACATAAACAATTTATGCATATATCATAATTTATTACTGGATATGTATCAACCATTTTTATTGCTTGTACCGGACAACTCTTCACACATTGACCGCAGGACGTACACAATTCTTTATTGGCAGTTGGTTTTACCCAGATCAATTTTCCGATTAATTTCATTAGAAATTCAGGAACAAGTTTTATCAGTCTGTTAGAAGGAAGTTTGAAATCATCAAATTTTACATCTGCAATTTTACTTCCTACAATCTTTATTTTATCCAGATCATTTTCACCAAGATTCCTCGCACCAGCTATACGAATCATGTCAACTTCATCTTTGTCGAATCCCATGATATGACTTACTACTGTATCCAGAGCAACCCCGTCAGCACTTGCTAAAATCAGACCTGTTTTACGTTTACCGCCGGTTGCAGGTCCTTCCCCCTCCATACCTAAAATTCCATCCATAAGGTGCAGTGAAGGAATGACACATTCATATATATCAACCAGTTTTTTACTAAAACTTTCAGGATGTGGATATCTTTTATGCACAAAAGCTTTTTGCAATCCCGGTAATGTTCCAAACATATTCTTGATGCATCCTGTATAGAGAGTAAATCCATGGGTTTTAAATTTTGGTAAATTAATCACAACATCAGCTTTAAAAAATGATGCGGTAAAATGAAATTCTTCTCCATCAATCATTTTGATTTCTGTACCGCCGGTCTCAAAATTTATTAATTTTACATTCATTTTCTCAGAAACATCCATAAACCCGGTATTTCTCCAGCATCTTTTAATTCCTTTTATTGCACCGGAAGGACTGTCTCCTATCCATACTTCTCCTCCTGCATTTCTTACCTCCCTGATCATAGCCTCTAGAATTAAAGGGTGAGTAGTTATACCTTTTTGGGGGTTTTTTGCTGAAAGCATATTGGGCTTCAGAAGTACTTTTTGACCTTTTTTTACAAAATTCTCTATCCCCCCGATCAACTCTAAAGCATTATGGACTGCATTAAATACTTCCTGAGGATTATACTCTTTACATTTTATAATTGATACTTCTGCATTCATACTAATTTCTTATAAATTTCATTCCGGTTATCTGTTTTACACAATCTTTCAGTTCCATGGATAAAAGCAGTGACAGTGCTTGTGAAGTACTTATTCCTGCTTTAATTGCTATAGTATCAATATGAGCAGGTTGATTAGTTAAAACATTCCATAGTTTTACTTCTTCACTGGATAGAATTTTTAAGATATCATCCTTATTTTTAAAACTCTCTGCCTGTTTATGGATATTTTCAAAAGTAGAAATTTCCTCTATAATATCTTCAATGTTTTCAGTTAATTTCGCACCCTCTTTTATAAGTTTATGGGGTCCCTTACTTTTTTTACTGTTTATGTTTCCCGGTACAGCAAACACTTCTTTTCCCTGATCGAGTGCATAATAAGCAGTTATTAAAGCACCGCTCTTAATCCCTCCTTCTATAACCAGGGTCCCTTTTGACAGACCACTGATCAATCTGTTCCTTCTGGGAAAATTTTCTTTATTTGGAGGAGTATGTAGAGGAAACTCAGATATCACAGCGCCAGATGTTATAATATCTCTAAATAATTCTCTGTTTTCTGGTGGATAACAAACATCCAGACCAGAACCCAGCACTGCTAAAGTCCGTCCTTTATTGTGTAAACAACATCTATGAGCAATAGAATCTATCCCGCGCGCCATTCCGCTGACTATAGTTATACCGTGAGATATTAATTCTTCACAAAAATATTCAGTAGCTTTTTTACCATATTGAGACGGTCTTCTCATTCCAACCACTGCAATACTGTTTAAATCTTTTTTTAGAATTTCACCCTTGTAAAATAAAATAACAGGCGGATTAAATATTCTTTTTAAACACTCAGGATAATCCAGAGACCAGTAAGTTACTATTCGAAAATCCTTCTTTTTTGCTTCTGCAATCTGATTATCAGCAAATCTTTTACAGGCATCATCTTTAATTTGAGCTGCCATTTCATAATCTAAGCCAATAACATCAGCAATTTTACGAATAGAAGTGTTAAAGATTGCCTCAAAACTTCCAAATGTATCTACTAAATTTAAGATACGTTTATTACCAATTCCGTTAACACTAATAAGCCTTAATAAATAATGTACATTTTCCATTTTTTTCTTATAAAAATGATATAATTTTATTAATTAATGTATCTAATCCAAATCCGGTTACTGAAGAAATTTTTAATACTTCCCTGCCGTTAATATCAGCAGGAAGTGAAATCAGTTGATCATCCTGTAATATATCAACTTTTGTTATAACAATAATCATTGGTTTTTTTATTATAGATTTTTTATATGCACTCAATTCATTATAAATTAATTGAAAAGTTTTATCAAAATTCTCAGATTCAGCAGAAATTGTAAAAACTAAAATATTTGTTCTTTCTATATGTCTGAGAAAACTTATGCCTAACCCTTTTCCTGTATGAGCATCTTTTATTAATCCAGGTACATCTGCAACAACAAAATTTCTATAATTACCATATTCAACAATGCCTAAATTTGGTACCAAGGTTGTGAATGGATAGGCAGCAATTTTTGGTTTTGCAGATGAGATACGTGATAGTAACGTTGATTTTCCCGAATTCGGTAACCCAATAATACCAACATCAGCTAATAATTTTAATTCTAATTTCAGTTCTTCAACCTGTGAATCTCCACCTTCTTCTGCAAAATCAGGGGATTGTAATGAAGATCGTTTAAATCGAGTATTACCCCTCCCCCCCTTACCTCCTTTTGCAACCACAAATTCCTGATTGTTTACTATTAAATCAATCAAAATTTTATTATTTGTTCTATCTTTTACCACAGTCCCACAGGGAACAGGAATAATTACTGATTTTCCATCTTTTCCCTTTTTATTACTACCGCTGCCATTCTTCCCATTTTCTGCCTTATACACACTGACATGTCGTAAATCAGAGAGAGTAGATACATTATTTTTACTTTTTATAATAACATTTCCCCCTTTACCTCCATCTCCTCCATCTGGTCCTCCATGTGGTACATATTTCTCACGACGAAAACTCACACAACCGTTTCCTCCTTTGCCACTTTTAACTGTAATTTCAACTTCATCTATAAAATTCATAATAATTTAATAAAAAAGGCAGTGTAAAATATACACCGCCTTTAAACTCTTGCCTTAAGAAGTTTATACGTGAATTTTTTATCTCAATTTAAACTCAACCGGCACCATTACCCAAACACCAACCGGATCATCACGTTGTTTTGCTGGCTTCCACTTTACACTTTTTATGGCTTTAACAGCTTCTTCATCACATCCATTATTACCTAAACTCTGCTTCACCAGAGTCTCAGTAACATTTCCGGTTTTGTCTACAAAAGCCCACACCAATACTTTACCTTCAACCCCGGCTTTTAAAGCAATCTCAGGATAAGTTAAATTTCTCTGTATGGCTGAGTACCCCCCTACTGGGCGAGGTGGCTCATCATGCGGGATAAATTTAACTTGTACCGTTTGACTGCTCGGAGGGGGTGGAGGTGGTGGTGCTTCATCCGACATATCCAGCATAGTATCATCAATAGTTTCATCTTCCGGGAGTGTCTCATCCTCGGAAGGAATCGGTACAGTTGGTCTGCTCGGTGGAGCAGATGACTTTTGCTGCTGGGTCTGAGGAACTTCTTCGATATCAAGATGAGATAACTTCTGTTCAACAACTGCTTCTTTTGACTCAAATCTTTTGAATCCCTGTAACGCAACGATAACTACAACCAGAGCAATGATGAAACTTATTTCCATTACTTTCTTATACTGTGCTTTCAAATCCTTTGATGGATTCTTATCTCTTATACTTGCCATCTTCTTTCACCTCCCATCATTGGCCATATTTTGCACAATAATTTACTTTTAAGGCGTCCGCCTCCCTCAACTCTTCATGAATATCAGTTAATAAGGACATATCTGAAAATCTATCTACTTTTAAAGAGACAATAATTTTTGGATTTTCAACTCTTTTCTCATACATTATATGCCTGATTTGATTCAAATCCACAAATTTATCATCTATCATAATTTCGCCTTTTTGATTGGCATATAAACTGGTTACGTTCTTTTTTGCTTCCAATTTCTTGATTTTCTGTGCTTCAGGTAAATTTACCGGTAATCCGGAATATTGCCTGAATACCGTTGTTACCATAAAGAAGAGAAGAAGCATAAAAACGATATCCGGCAATGAGGCAGTCGGAATTTCTGTTTTTACCTTAGATTTTCTCGAAATTTTCATAAAAATACTCCTGAAAAATTTAAGACGCAGGTTCAGCTATTGAGATTTTAGTTGCATTCGCCATCAGAACCTGATCTAAAACTTTAATAAAATGCTGATATTTTGTTCTAGATGCTGTTTTAATAGAAACAATCAGTTTATCATTTTGAGCAAGTCTGCTTTTAATAATGTCTTTTATCTGATTAACCTCCACTCTTTCTTCATCCAACATTACTCCACCTTGATTATTAATCAAAAGACTGGCAATATTTTGCTTAGGAATAGGCTTTGCCTTTCCTTTTGCAGGCAATGTCAGACCAAGACCTTTATCAGTATTTAAACTGGTAGTAACTAAGAAAAAAGTTAAGAGAAGAAATGCAATATCCGCCAGTGAAGCAGTTGGAATCTCTACTTCTTTGGATCTTTTATTTTCTAGCATCATGGCTTAAAGCCTCCTTACCTATTTTTAACTTTTTTCTGCCAAATGGTCAATGAGCTCTACTGAAGATTCTTCCATATCAATAACCAGACTGTCAATCTTCGCAATGAAAAAATTATAAAATAACTGAAGAATAATAGCAACAATAAGACCAAAACATGTTGTAAGAAGAGCTATAGAAATACCATCAGCAACAATTGCAGGAGAAATATCATTTGCCTGGGCAATATCTTCGAATGCTTTAATCATTCCCACTACTGTACCGGTAAAACCGAGCATAGGAGCTATACTGATAAATGTTGACATCCAGGACATATTTCTCTCCAGAAATGCCATTTCAATTGAACCAGCATTACTGATGGCTTTTTCAACATGCTCCAGACCTCTCCCCATTCTTAATAAACCTGCATGGAATACAGATGCTACAGGACCTCTGGTATCCTGGCATACTTTAATCGCACCCTTGGAACCGTCTTTATCAAGAGCTTTAGTCACGTCATTGATAAATTTTCTGGTATTAACACCAGCTCTGAACAAAGAAATAAATCTCTCAATACTAATAGCTAAACCTAAAATTAGTATGAAAAGAATAGGATACATAAAACCGCCGCCTTGATGAAAATATTCTAACATGAGCATTTACCTCCTAAATTAATTATTAATAAAAAATTAAAATATCTTTTTCCTTTTTATACCAATAAAATTATAATAAAAAGTTGTTTAAAAGTCAACTCTTTTTTTAAAAAAAATTTTTATTTACACTGGTTTCTGATTAATTTATAATTTGTCTGCAATACCCTTTGCTACATCAATAGTAGAATTTGAACCGCCCATATCATAAGTTCTTATTTTTTTAGAATTAATTACTTCTGATACTGCATTTTCAATTAAATCAGCTTTCTGATTTTCTCCAAGCCAGTTAAGCATTAATTTACAGGAAAATATCATAGCCAACGGATTAACTTTATATTTTCCGGCATATTTAGGAGCTGAACCATGAGTAGGTTCAAAAACAGCATAATTATCACCTATATTGCCGCTGCAGGCAAACCCCAATCCTCCAACCAGTTGAGCACATAAATCAGAAATAATATCACCAAACATATTACTTGACACCAAAATGCTATAATCCTGAGGGTTTTTTACCAGCCACATACACATAGCATCAATATTAGTTTCCCAGAGCTCAATGTCAGGATAATCCTGAGCTATTTTTCGTGCCTCTCTAACCATAAGTCCGGAGGTTTCCCGAATAACATTTGGTTTTTCAACCACAGTAACTGAAGGATATTTATGTTTCTTAGCATACTCGAAAGCATCTCTAACAATATTCTGACATCCTTTTCTGGTAAATATTCTGCATGATATGGCCAGATCATCTGAAGATACATCCTGAAATTTTTTTGCTCTTGGATGCAGTTCAATCAGTGTATCCTTTAACTTTTCCGGTACAGGATGAAATTCTACTCCGGAATATAAACCCTCAGTATTTTCTCTGAATACAACCAGATCAATATCATCTCTGTAATTTAATGGATTCCCGGTGTAGGCTTTACAGGGCCTTAAGTTCGTACGTAGATTAAATTCCTGCCTCAATCTTACTATCGGGCTGAAATATACATATCCCTTCCCTTTTAATTCAGCTTTTAATTCCTGATCTGCTTCTTCCTTCGGTTTTGAAGTTATCGCACCAAATAAACAGCAATCAGTATTCTTTAAAAGGTCAATTGTTCTTTGTGGAAGCGGGTCTCCTTCATTCTTCCAGAACTCCCAGCCCACGTCTCCATATACATATTCAGCAGCTAAATTAAGCTTATCCAATACAATTTTTGCTGCCTCCATGACATCATTACCGACTCCGTCTCCGGGGAGCATTGCAATTTTATATTTTGCCATTATTTTAACTCCATTTTTATTAAATGTACCCTATAGTATAAAATATATTTTAAATATTATTCTCAACAATTACTAAAAATACAAAAAAAAATCAATAAAGCAAATAAAATATTATTTATAAAGTAAACCTGCAGGTCAATCGATGAGAATCACCTAATCCTCGTTTTACAGGCATATATCCATAATCAATCCCAATGTTATTCCATTCAATTCCTAAGCCTGCTGTTATACTTTTAACTTTATATCCACCCTGGTACCCCACCCTGACAGAAAAAATATCACTCAAAGTAATCTCTCCTCCACCCAGAAGATGTACAGTATTTTTTTCTGCAATACCATCCAGCAGTAATCTGTATCGTGCTCCCATAAATATATCAGTATAACAGACACCTAATCGTAAACAGGTTGGCAGCTCAATTCTCTCCTCATCCAGCTTCCCGGATCTTCCCAGATGCTGAACAGCCGCTCCCATACGTAATTTATCTTTATAAAATGCGTACTGCAGGCCCAGATCACAGGCAACCGCAAAAGCTTGTTCAATATGCAGTTTTTCAGCTAATCCCTTTAATGTCAATCCAAGACTTAGATTATCTTTTATTTTTCTGGAATAAGAAACACCCAAAACCAGTTCATAAAAAGAAAAAATTGATTCCGGTTCCGGTGAAGGCACTGTTCTTTGTTCAATACCCCCTACTTCAGTAAAAAGTAGATGGAACCCAAAAGAATGCTTTCCTCCTCCCTGATCATATCCTAAAAAATTACTTCTTACTCCCTGAATCCATCTATGATGAGTAAACTGAAGATAACGTCCATTGAGAAAAGAAAGACCAGCCGGATTCCAGTATCCGGTACTGCCATATTCATTCAAAACTGTCCCGGACATTCCCAGGGCAGCAGTCCGGCTATCAGCTCCTAATTTCAAAGAAAGAAAACCCTGACTGTACCCTTCAGAAATTATTAAAAATAATAAAAATAAAACTACATTTTTGCATTTCATTGTTATTCTCCAAGACATAATGACCAGGTAAATATATTAATATTGCCAGGGGCCGAAGGCTCGGAAACGTATCCATAATTAAAAAACATTTCTCTGTTTAAAATACTTAATTGTATGCCAAATCCAAAAGTGATATTACCGTGCAATATACCACTCCGTATTGCCAGATAATCAGATGCCTGAAATTCAATTCCGGTATTAAAAGTAACAGGAAAATATTCTGTCTTTTCAATATCAAATGTTATGGCAACACGTTTAAAAAGTGAATCATAAGCAGCTCCTGCTCTGAAAACAACAGGAAATTCATCTATCGTTTGGGTGCCTTTTTCATAAACTTTCTGAGTATCCCAGCTGTATTTAGCACTAATGTCTTTAATTGAGAACCCCAGAGACAAATTTTTCATTGGCTTTACAATAGCACCAAAATCAAAACCGAATCCGGTACTTGAAAGGACCCCGCTGTTCTGAGCAACATCAGGAAGTCGGTAATACAGTACTTTACCGCTCATGCCAACTGATATAAACGATACCGGCATTAAAGCAAATGAAAAGAAAAAGCAGTTCTCACTGGTTGAATAATCCTGAGTATGGATTCCGTTAAAATCTCTTCCATCAATATTGGAAACACCAGCAGAAATTATACCTCCTGAAAAACCGGCTTTGATGATCTCTTCATCGTGATCTTGATTCTCAAAAGACTGGGCATAGAGTATACAGAATAAGCTGCGGTCAAGGGTCATAGAATTGAGAGTGGAAGAAAAATATTTACCACCCAGGTACACTAAACCAGCAGGATTATAATAAGAAGAATACTCACTGCTTAAGGCTACTGATCCCCCACCCATTCCTAAAGCACGTGCTCCCAGACCCATTCTCAAAAAAACACCGGCATAACCACCCCGTCCAGTTTCATCAGCTTGAGATAATTCAAAAACACTTATCACAAAGATTAAAATTATGATACACTTTTTATTAAAAATATTTCTCATGTTCTAAAGTTCTTTTAGTTTTTAGGCTGAATATCGACTTATTTGCTCTCAATAATAAACCCCCTGAATCCCTCCTTCGATAAACTCAGGACAAGCTCTTGTCAGGGGAACTTTTGTTATCCATGATTTGCTATTAATCCATAAATACAACAAATCATTACTAATTCAAAAGATCTTATACCTATACCATTATACCCTATACCGAATATATTCCCATTCTCCCTTTTCCATCCTCCTTATTCCTTTTTCCTTCTTCCTTCTACTTAATTTACCACCATAACTTTTCCCCAAAAAGCATTTTTACCCTGCAATTTCACCTTGT
>CAZETW010000012.1:38515-41399 GCA_964515295.1 uncultured bacterium
TTTACCACCATAACTTTTCCCCAAAAAGCATTTTTACCCTGCAATTTCACCTTGTAAAAATAGACACCATTTGCAACCAGCTCTCCCAGTTCATTTCTTCCATCCCATGCTTCCGTATAATCACCGGTAACGGCACGTGTTTTATTTTCCACTACTGTTTTGACCAAATTCATCCCGAAATCATAAACCTTTACAGTAACTGTGGTGGATTGATCAGTATGATACTGAAACCTGACCCAGCCATCCTCTCCATAGACATTATGCCTGAGAGGCGAAAACGGATTGGGATAGGCATATGTTTTAGGCTCTGCAGAAAGGGCAGTAGATTTATAAGATCTGAAAATTTTCCACGTTTGCCCACTATCCAAGCTCAAAGCCAGACCGTCGCCTGTTCCAGCCCATATATTATGAAAATGGTCAATTCCAACACTGTATACTTTTTCAGAATATACCTTTTCTCCAGTCTTTTCATGCACAATCTGAGGAAAACAGCTCCATGAATCTCCAAAATCTGCTGATTTAAACAATCCGCTGCTGGAAGCAGCATAGACCAGATCCCCGTCAAAAGTAAAATTATGAACCTTAACTCCTCGAAGAACAACTTGCCAGGTCAAACCTCCGTCTCTGGTAACGGACACTCCTGTATATTCAGTAGTATCCACAGCCGGCCAGGTAGCTGCCCAGATACGATCAATACCACTGTTTTGCTGATGAGCAATAGCAACCACAAAATTTCCGGAAATAGGATTCTCCTGATTGGCATGAGTAAAGGGAGTCCAGTTCTCTCCCCCATCTGTTGTTTTAAACAACCCTTTAGCAGTCCCCGCCCATATACTGCTGCCGTCATGGATTACTGAAAAAACTTGATGAGCCAGATTACCTAAAGGTGAAAAACTGAACCCATCTACAGTAATAAGCTTCCAGTGAGTAACATCCTTATGATAATTCATCTTTCTCAGCCCGCCCAGAAAACTTGCAATCCACACAGTTGAATCGGTGAGAGCAATATCATAGATAATATTTTCTTTGACAGTAGTAGTGGGATTATACTCGGTAACATTTTCTGGATCAACCGGCTGAGCAAACCACTGCCAGGTTGCTCCTTCATCTTCTGAATATCCTACTCCGCTTCCTGCAGGTTGTTCCTGTCCTTGATAATCGACAGTATCATAGCTGGTTGCCACCCATATTTTTCCATCATAGAAATTTATTGCTGATACTCCTCCTTTGCCAAGACCGTCTTCAGTGGTAAAAATTTTCCAGGTTTCTCCCATATCCGAGCTCATAGATAATTTTTCTGTTCCGATCCATACATTTGAGGATACAATAAAAATATCAGTAATACTGTTTCCTGCAGGATGATTTGATTCAATAAAATAAGGTTTATTCAGGATCTGACCAGTTACGAGCTCCTGAAATAGTAAAACCAGCAAAAACTGGATGGAATATTTTGTCATCTTTGTCATAATTAGTCCACTATACTGATTATGTGTATAAGAGTATCACTCATGGCCTTGGAATTATCCCTGGCCATAAATTCAAATCTGTAATCACCCAGATTGACACTGGAATCAATATTTATTTTCAGAGAATAAATCCCGTCATCAGGTATTGCATCTCCTGATTCTCCATTATCATACATTCTGTGAGGATTACCCTGAGAAGCAGAACCATCAGGAAGAAATGAATTGAAAAACACAATATCTATATCTCCGGGACCCTGAGGATCAGTCACTTCCACACTGAGCAAAGAGGATTGAGAAATATTTCTGGACAGAGTATCCGGAGCAGTTAAATTGGACAAAGAAGGAGGGGAATTAGGTATAGTAACAATCATTTCACAGACTATAGGTTCACTTTTCTCCCCTTTTTTATCTACTGCCTGAAAACGAACCAAATTAATACCGGAACTGCCCAGTACAGAACTTAAATCACGTTCAAAGCTATAAACCCCATCTCCGGCAGTGACATCGCCCTCCCTGCCGTCATCCCTCAATGTCGCTTTGAATACAGGTGAAGATTTTAAAGGTGGATAGAACCACGCATATACAGAATCAATATCTGTGGGTCCCTGAGGATCATGTGCAGTAATGGCAAAAAAAGCATTTTTTATGGATTCTGTATCCAGCGTATCCGGAACCCGGGGATCAGCAATAACAGGGGGTACATTAGCCTCTCCATCCAAGACCCATAACGTATCCTGAGAAGGTTCAGCACTGTTGCCTGAAAGGTCGACTGCGTGTATATGCAACAGAAACATCCCCTCGTTTTCAGTAAAATCAGTGGGAATAACTGAAAAATATTCTCCATCTGACGGAATAACATCACCTGTTAGTCCATCATCATTCAGAGTATCAGTATAAAGAATCTCAGTAGAATCCATATCTGATATACGCATCTCTACCTTCTCAATATCCTCAATTCCCTGCGGATCTTCTACTTTTACTTTTATGGTATAGAGTACATCTGAATTGAGATACAATGTATCCGAGAAAACTACATAGGAGATCTCTGGTTGAAAAGATTCAGTCTCAGGAGGATATTTTACTTCACATCCCAACAGTAAAATCAACCACATTAATAGTATAATAAATATTTTTTTCAATATTAATACCTGCACTAAATAAAAAACGAACATCTCGGATCAGAAAAACTGTTAAGATCCTCAATGTTCGCATCTTTCCTTCCGTTTATAAAAGTAGCAAAATAATTCAATATCTGCATCTTCACTCCGATCGGAAATTTATATATAGCCTGCTTCTATAACAACTTTTATAAACGGTCCCTCCATATATTTCTTATTAATTTCTGTGAATTTATCAAAAAATAATAAGAATGTCAAGGTTTTTTTTTGAGTGTGGTTAACCCAGGTGGTCTCCATCTC
>CAZETW010000012.1:41499-44094 GCA_964515295.1 uncultured bacterium
TGACTTTAGCCATTTAATATCCTCTTATTAAATCTATTAATATTTTTACTTTTTAATGTAATAAATTTTACAGTAGAATAAAAATAATACCAATAAATATAGTTATTTTTTTTAGATATTCTCTATATATAAGCTAAAAAAATTGACATTTTGGAACGATTGCCTTTGAAAACTGTAAACTTTTTTCAGGACAACACTCTTTCTTATACCCTATACCAAATACCTCCATTTCCCATCCTCCTTTTTCCATAAAAAAAATTCAGTAATTCTAAAGTTTAACCAACTGACCCCGGACCGCAACTTTCTTTGCTGTCTGCCGTCCGTCGCGTCTGCGGTCTACTCTGGCTTCTCACTCCTGATCACTGTCCTCTGAACGTTAATTTTCACAAACTCTAAAGTTCTAACGTTCTTAAGCTCTTTATTCTTTTGTTCTTTGTTCTTTGTTCTTTGTTCTTTGATTTCGATGGTCTGAAACAAATCAATGTCTGCATTCTATACATTTCAAAATTAAATACTGTTTGAAACCGGAATTTTTTTCCTCTTATCCTCTAAAAAACAATACAAAATAAAAATATTTATATTTATACAAGTTGCTATAAATATTGAATCTATCTATAAATAATTTATTCGTTTTTCTATTTTCATAACGATCAGTTTCTCTTTCTTTAATGGTATAATATTTGCGTTTAAATAAATATTAAAAGGTATAGTATATATGAAGCAATATAAAAACATAAAATCCATTATTTTTACCCAGCTGATATCACTGCTATTATCCTACGGCGTTTATGCTCAACATCAATGGAATGAAAACGGTATCAAAGTTGCTGATGCTACAGCTTCATCTATAGGATTAAATGCAGTATCTGATGATTCAGGGTATGTTTATTTTACTTATCAAGACACCTCTGTTAATGAAGATTATCTGGATATATTTGCACAAAAAATTGATCTTACTGGTACAAAAAAATGGACTGATACTGGTATAATAGTTATTAATGCTAGTGAAAATCAAGTAAATCCTTCTATTGCTATAGATGGTATAGGAGGTATATATATAGCTTGGCATGATAATCTTGATAATAAAATATATATACAACATATTAACAAAGAAGGTCAATTACAATGGGATCAAAATGGTAAAACGGTATGTTCTGAAAATTCTTCACAATTGAAAGTAAAATTAATATCTGATAACTCTGGTGGTATTTATGTAATATGGAAAGACAAACGCAATGATGAAGGTGATATTTATGCTCAGTATTTTGATATAAATGGCGACCGACAGTGGCCTGCAACAGGAGTAGCTGTTACCACTGCCAGTGGAGATCAATCCGATTACCAACCAATCTGTACCAATAATGGTGACCTTATTATAGTATGGGTTGATCAACGAAGCGGTGACTGGAATAATAAGGATATATATGTACAAAAAATATCAGCAGAGGGTACTGCTCAATGGGTCCCTGATGGTATAGAAATAGTTACTCAAGATTCAACTCAATATCTTCCTGCTATTGAACAATGCGGAAGTAAATATATCATCACCTGGACTGATAAACGAAACGACAAAGGTGATATTTATGCGCAACTCATAGATGAGAACGGCGATATTCATACTCAATGGGATACAGATGGAATACCTATATGTAAAGCTGACAATACACAAAATAGAAGTCGCATTACAGAAAGCTGCTCTTCCAGTGTTATTATAACCTGGATGGATAGCCGTTCCGGCGGATATGATATTTATGCTCAAAGAATAGACAGTCTGGGTACTGAATTATGGACAAGCATTGTAAATAATAATTCTTCTTTTCAGTACTTCCCCAAAATTACAGCAGATGGTTCCGGTGGTGCATTTATAGCATGGTTAGATTTATATAATAAGGTTTTTAATATTAATTCTCAGCATATAGATAAAAACGGTCAGCTTTTATGGGATAGTAATGGTTTGACCATAGCATCTACATTGGACAATCAAGATAATCAAATAGTAGTAAGTGACCGATCTGGTGGTTTTATTACATTATGGAGGGATCAAAGAAACAACCAGAACGACATCTACGCCCAGTTGACCAATGATAATATAGCGATTACTTCACCTTCATCCGGTGATATCTTGAATGGAACTGCTGATCATACTATTAGCTGGTCCATGAATACCAATGACGTGATTGTTGATCATCTTTCTCTAAAAGCATCAGCAGAGGGTATGGATTATACCATAATCGATAATATTTCTCCCACTCAATTAAGCCAGACCTGGTCAAGTCCAAATATAAACAGCACTGATGTTACCATATACATCCAGGCCTTGGATAAAAATAATTCCGTTCTCTGTACCTACCAATCTGATCCGTTTACCATTGACTCAGAACCACCTCTTGCATTTAATCTTCTTACACCAGCCGATAATGATACAGTAGAGAAAATCATAACCTTTGAATGGGAACCAACTACAGACAATTTCACCGGTCTTTCGCATTATGAACTCTGGATAGATAGAAGTCTGTTTCTGGATGATCTTCAGAATACCACCTATACGTTATCCCAGACAGAAGCTCTTTCCATCGGGCCCCATACCTGGACAGT
>CAZETW010000012.1:44194-45768 GCA_964515295.1 uncultured bacterium
ATTTTTAGATGGGAAAGCTCTTCTGATCCCGGTAGAAGCTTAAAAAATTACAAGTTATATTTGGACGGAAGTTTTATAGCTGATATATCTCCGGATAGAACCACATTCAGTGAACCAATAGTAACTCCGGGGGATCATACCTGGTATGTTACCGCAGTTGATTCTGCTGATAATGTAACAAAATCTACTGAAACCTGGACTATCAGAATGGATAATGAGCCTCCTTTCCCCTTTTCTCTGCTGCAGCCTGAATCACATACCTGGATCAATGATACAACACCTGAATTTTCCTGGGAGCAGACCTCTGACACCTCTACCGGAATCGGTCTGGCAGAATATGAATTATGGATCGACCATACCCGGATTATTGATGACATCTCCGGAGACAATCAGGTAGTTCAGATACCGACTTCAAAAGCACTCACTGAAGGAACCCATACCTGGTATATTAAAGCCAAAGACTCATTGGAAAACAGCAGAAATTCCCGGGCTGAATTTACTGTTAACATTGATACAACCCGGCCTTCCTCCTTTAATCTCACAGCACCGGAACATGAAAGCTATATTAAAACTCTGAATCCAAATTTCTCCTGGACAGCAAGTGAAGATAATCTATCCGGCCTAAGGAAATATCGACTGTATATTGACCAATCTTTAAATAAAGATAATATTTCCACATTACAGACACAAGTCGCTGATCCGCTCACAGAGGGACAACACACCTGGAGTGTTACTGCCTGGGACAGTGCCGGCAATGTAAGAAATATAAATACTTTCACATTTACCATAGACACAACTTCACCTGAACCTTTTCAGCTCATCTCTCCTGAAGACAATGAAACTGTTTATATAAGTACTCCCCGGCTTTCCTGGCAGGCTGCCCAGGATGACCTGGCAGGAATCAAAAAATATACCCTTTTACTTGACGGAGCCATCGCTGTTGACAGCATAGCTGCAACTGAAACAGCATATACTGTATCTCAGGAACTGGAAAACAGCTCTCATACCTGGCAGATTACTGCCCATGATCGGGCCGGAAATAAACGAAGTACTGATATTTTTCAATTTGAAGTATTATCTAATCCTCCGGAAATCACCTCTGCCAGCCAAGTCGAGGCTGTGGAAGACATATTTTTTTCCTATACTGCCCAGGCTGAAGATCCTGACCAGCAGGAAGTTACCATATCCTTCAGCGACTATCCATCTTGGCTCTCCCCTTCTCAGAATGAAATATCCGGAACCCCGAGAGAAGGCGTCCAGGATACCACCTTTCTGGTAATCGCCTTTGATGGATTCTATTATGATTCTCTCCGGGTAGAGGTAACTGTGATACCGGTCAATGACCCTCCGGTCATTACTTCTCCGACTACTGCGACCGCAACCGAAAAAGAAGTCTTCTCCTATACAGCAACTGCCCAAGATGTTGACAGTGATACCATCACTATTACTTTTGCAGATTATCCATCCTGGCTCTCTGTTTCCGGCACAGTAATCCAGGGAACACCCGGAAATAATTGTCAGGATACCTGCTTTACAGTGATTGCTTTTGACGGAGAACTGTATGATTCCCTGAA
>CAZETW010000013.1:0-18281 GCA_964515295.1 uncultured bacterium
GAAAAAGATATTTCCAGGCCGATCTTTTTATTAATTGTATAAAAGCCAGAAATACAGAGGTGGATGTATATCATATGTTGCCAGATCCTTTCCAATTGTACAAAACACGCCGAATGCATCAGGTTGCCAGAAAGATTGCCAAGTATGAGCAGGTACCCATTGGTTTGAAGGATTCTCACGGTGATATGCTCCCTGATGACCAGTTGCTGCCAGATAAGAGATTCCGTCATCATAGGAGATTTTTTGTACTGACAATGCTTGTAAAACAAGAAATACTGAGCCAATAAGAATGCCTGTTATAAAAAGAATCAGAGATAGTTTTTGTTTCATAAGTTACCCTAAATCAATAATTATCATTTCAGCCCAAGTTTTTTTTGGGTAAGTAGATTGATTGCTTCTTTAATTCTTTTTTTCTTTTCACTGTACTATCACCATAGTGTATTTTTAATTATTTTAATTTTCAAAATTTTCTTGTAATTCGTTATAGATAGTGGTTACTATCCGGTCTTCCTCATCCTTGAATTCTTTAAGAATCTCTTCTAAAGTTTTCCCGGAATGTATTAAATCCTCTACTTTTTCCTGATATCCTTTAATTTTTTCAATATGATTTCTGATTCCTTCTCGATCTGTCATACTACTGTGTCCGCTGCAGAAATGCTGAGCATCAAGAGTTTCCAGCATGTTGGTCAACGTTTCCACATGATCGAAAGAATTACCACCTTTATAAGAATGAATTAACTGGGGCCAATTTAAAAAGATCTGATCACCAATAAAAGCTGTCAATTTTTCCGGAAAGTATACCACAATATCTCCGGTGGTATGTCCTATGCCGAAATACCACAGTTCAATCTTCTTAGAACCGAGATAAAAATTTAAATTTTCCGTAAATGTTAGTGAAGGAATATACTGCTTTAGTTCCGGATCATTCCAGCGGGAAGGAGAGCCGTCTCTGTTTTCATGAAAGAATTCTTTTCGGCAGTTTTCATGGGCAACAATAGTAAGAGAAGTTGGAAAATACTGATTTCCGTTTACATGATCGCCGTCACTGTGAGTATTAACAAGATATTTAATTGGTTTGTGAGTTATTTTTTTTAATTCATTAAGAATTTGATCGACTGAATTTTTTGTCATTTTAGCATCAATGATAAGAACACCATTTTCTCCAATATAGGCTCCGCTGCGGGCACCTCTGCCTCCGGTTATTTCATAGAGATTATCAGAAATTTTATTGAATGTTACTGGTTCTTCATCTCTCTCCTGAGCAGATAATGATGTGAATGAGAAAAAAATCAAGATTATAATTAAATTGTGAGAAATTTGTTTTTTCATTTTTTCCTCCTTAGCTTATTATAGTAATGCTACATATAGTAATGAGTTGATTTCTTATGTTAATTCATCGGATTAATTTCTGTTTTGAGACAGACCTGAAACCGAATACTGCAATTGAGATGAATTCTGCCGACTGGGATCTGTCGATCTGCATTAGAAAAGTATAACAAATTTTACTTTACAACCCATTCAATAATTCCACACTCGTACCAGGTAAGATTTTCTGGCAAATAATTACCATCGGGTGGACCCAGTTCGCCTTTTTGATAGTGCAGTCCCTTAAGTTTGATATTCATTCTTAAGGCTGTTGCTGTTACAGGTTTAAAAGTAACTGTATTAAAGCAGTCCTTTATCACAGTATAATCAGATTTATTTTCAACCGGCAGCCAGTTGTCACCTGAACGGTATTCAAGATTCCATGTTACCGGCATACTGCAATACTGCTTATCATTCTTCCAAAATACCCTGACTTCGCATATTTCATATTCCTGGTCAAAATTATATTGTACCCATGCTTCATCTCCTGATTGAGGATGCAGTCTCAGGTAAGTAGAAGATCCATCAAATGAGTTTACCGGCTGCACCTGATCATATAAGGCTTCAAATCCGACATCACCGGCTTGTGAGCTGGGATAGAAGCGTTGTGCAACACTTGGTACATCACCTCCGGGGTAATTATCTTTAATTGTTCCCTTGCCACATGATGAACTTACGGTTGATTTTGATGAAATTGAAGGAACCGGGGGAAGAATAACCCGGGATTTATTAGCTGCCAGCCATACACTCATTTCAGCAGGTTCCCGGTTTGCCCATGAGTAGTAGGGTATGGCTACTAGTGTATGTTTTTTTTCTTCAATACTAACCTTATCCTTTCCACGGTTCAGTGATTGTATATTACCAGTAACATATACCACTCCATTTAGCAATTCTTTACTATAAAAAGCATTGAATTTTGCATCAGGGGGAATATAAAGATTAAATACCTTAGCTTTATTATCAATTCCTTCAACACAATATACCAGCGGACCGCGCTGAAGTGCTATCATGTCAGTATTATCAGCAATTAGTGAATTTGAAAAAACTTTACGTACAGGCATATTCATTTCAATTTCAATGACATCAGTTTTCTGCCATTGTCTCGTAATTACAGCATATCCTTTTTTCTTCTCACAGGAAATCAGTTTACCATTTAATTTAATAGTAAATGGAATATCAATTTCAGTGGAATAATTGTACAGATCTCCGGGCATCGGTTGATTTTTTGTCCATCCGGGTGTACGAATATGTAAAGAAAACTGAACATCCTCTTCAGTAATAATGTCCAGTGTAATCTTGCCCTGCCAGGGATAAACTGTTTCCTGGCTAAGCTGTACTGAACTGCCATTAATACTGGTATTGATTACACTACCAATAAAAAGGTTAACATATAAATCGTCATCACTTTTTGCATAAATATATTTTCCTAGTGATGCAATAAGTCTTGCCAGGTTCGGGGGACAACAATTTGGTCCGTACCATGAATGACGTTCGAATTGACCAAGTGATTTCAGAGGATTCTGGTAAAAGTATTCCCGACCATCAAGAGATACTCCTGAAAGTACGGCATTGTACAGAATTTTTTCCATCATATCAATATATTTAGCTTCGCGATGCAGCTCAAACATGCGGTAGTTCCAGAATACATTACCTATAGCTGCACAGGTTTCATTCCAGCAGTTGAGATTGGGTAATTCATAATCTTCACCAAATGATTCATGATCACGGTAAGTACCTACATGTCCAACCAGGTAGGTCTTTTTATAAACCGCATTATTCCATATCCTATCGACAGTTTTACTATAATCCTCATCTCCGGTTAAGGTTGCCAGGTGAGCGAGAGGTGTATACAGGTACATCGCTCTAACAGTATGTCCCACTGCCTCTTTCTGGTCAATAACTGGCCTATGATCCTGAGCATATTCATCGTACAGTTTACGTCTATTATGTGAATGCCCCCGCTCATCAATAAAGAATTTTGCCAGATCAAGGTAATTTTGATCTTTTGTCAGCTCGTACATACGTAACAGGGCAATTTTCACTTCTTCATGCTGAGAGATTTCCTGTCTTTTTTTATGACCGAAATGAGAATATATATCATCAGCCACCTGTCTGGCAGCATTTAATATTTTCTTTCTGCCAGTTGCATTAAAATAAGCTATTGAGGCCTCAATAAAATGCCCGGCACCGTAGAGATCACCATTAAGCATTCTATTCCATTCCCTAACCTGACCGGCGGGAATATAGTATTCAATAAGCCTGTTAAAGCTGGAATCAAGTCTGCTTTGCAGTTCAGGATCGGGATTCTTATGAAGAATATATGCGCCTGCTTCCAGAAGTTTTGCATTCGGTCTACTGCTTTTTTTCTCATACCTATTGAGCATATTAATGAAAGATACTAGATGATTATTTTTGATGCGTGGATTCCAAAAGTTATCCGAAATCTTTACATCCGAAAGGTTAATATAATCTAGAATTTTTGTTTTTCTGTTCACAACTTCAATTGGTTTGTTAGAGTTGTATCCTTTGTATGTGTAAATTTTATTAAAACTGGCAGGTTGTGAACTTCGCTCCTGAGCGGTTGATGACATATAAAATACAATTACCAGAACAATAATTAGGTTATGTATAAAATTTTTTTTCATTTCATGTCTCCTTATATTTATGGTGATAAAATTGTGCTATTTATTTCATAATGTTTTCTTTTCGATTATGTCGATTATGATTGTTATATTGATACTGATTCCAAATTGTGATAGTTTTTAGAAACTTTCAACATCATTTTGATCATGTCATATATCAATAATCATTTACTTTTATCAATAGAAGCATACTGATCAATAATGTGTTCCGCCATTACTTTTATAGGATCAAACCCCAGCATTTCAATATTATCTTCAGAAAAATTAGTGGTCGCATTCACATCGATAATATAAAATATATCGTGACTGCATTCTATAATATCCAGACTTCCCATTTCAATATGAAGCAGTTCAAGCGTTTTAATTGAAGTCTGAATTATTTTATCTGGACAATCCGGGTATTCTTTAAAAACTGAACCTGCATGATAGCCGGATAGACCAGTGGATCCCAGATATCGTTTATTGATACTCATTATATCCTTGCCAACTATCTCAATTCTGGTAGTAAAATTTTTCACAGGTTTTATATATTCCTGAATTATAAAAGGTTGATCAGGAATACTCTTCAAAGTAATTTTTAGATCCTGTTCATTGTTCAATATATAGGTAAAATAAGAACGTCCGCAGCAATCTGGTTTTAATACACACGGAAATAAAAGCTTATCCGGATTAAGTTGATCTGCAGGTAAAAAATAGGCAAGGCATTGAGGAACAGGTATCCCGTTTTTATATAAGACCTGCATACTGGATATTTTGCTACAGTCATATATATAGGCTTCAAAAGGATTTATCATCTGGATTCTATGATCTTGTACAACTTTTAAAATATTAACAGCAATATTATGAGATCGATAGTGATGTCGCAGAGGAGCACTGGGAAAAATTCTGTTTACAATTAGTTTATGCTGTAGTATTCGTTTAAAAGAAACAGGTTCGGTTTCAAGATTTATAAGTTCAGCCTTAATATCAGAGTTTTGAATCAAATCATAAAGATGCTGATTAGACCATTCGGTTGATTCGTACAATATACCTATCGACATGTGATGTGTTCCTTAAAAAGGTCAATTGTGAAAGTCTAGAAATGCTTAACCTGAAAAGCTTCCACACAATCGCTTCGTTTTTCATCCCGGCGGGAACTGACATTATAAAAATTGATAATGATACCCGGAAAAACCTCTTCAAAAATACTCAACAGTCCCTCAACAAAAGAACGGCAGTAAATATTACATATATCATTATGACATTTTGAAGCCTTCTTTTCTGCTTCTTCAGTAACACAGAAGATTTCTGCAGCTGTTTTAAGATACACCGTATCATTTTCAGACCATATCTCCGGCATATTTCCGCCTCTCTGTTTAAAATAACTGATGAGAAATTCTTTTACTCCGCAGACTGGATCTTTCCAGAATTTATTTTTGGAGAATTTTTTACTGCCTAATAAAGAACCGAGTAATTCATAGCCTTTTTGATAACCGGTTGAGAAATGATATTTTTGAACAGAGCGGAATGCAGATTCTCCGAATTCGTCATAAAAAAATTTTATAGTATTAATTTCTTTTTCTCTGGCTTTGATACTAAGATTGTCTAATCCTTTTTTTTCTGTCATGCACGCACTCCAAACTGGTAAAGTAATAAAAAATGTTGACACATACAATAAATATACATAATTTTAAATTTTTTGTCAAAGATTAAGAAAAGGATAAAAATTACTTGAAAAATTTACCTGTATAGATTATTTTTAACGGAACATTTAATATGGTTCTAAGTTAAAATAAATAAAAACTGTTGGATGGTTTAAAAGAGGTATACTAATGAGAATTATCATTGCATCTATTTTACTTTTTAGTTCTGTTTATTCACAAACTGAAATGCAGACAGATTCTATTAAAACAAATACAAGAACTGAAGTCACTCTATCAACAACTATTACTGACAAAGAAGTGCCTCTTAACCGAACGACCTGTTTAACGGTTAAATTGGTCTGGGAAGGGAATATCGACTATATTGAAATAAAAGAAATTGAAGAACCTGTTCTTTCGAATCTAAAAATTGTGGGTTCGTCTGCATCTAATAAAACCTTGGATACAGAAAGGGGAATAAAATCCGTTAAAGAGATTTCGTATATATTACAACCTGTATCACTGGGCATGGGATATATTGAGACTGCTGGTGTATCCTATGATGATATATTAAGTGGTAAAACGTACCATCTGAAGACAGAGAGGATAGGTATAGAAGCTGTTTCAGCAGTACCGGAAAAAGGAAAATTACAGCTATCCTGGTTATGGATAACTGCAGGATTAATTCTTATCGCCGGAGTTGCTGTAGTAATATATTATTTTTATAAAAGAAGAATCGGTTCTGAAGAAAAAGAAGAAGATATTCAAATAATCGAAGAAAAATATCTGGATGAATTGAAAGATACGATTGATCTGAAATCCGGTAATAAAAATGAATCATTTACCATTCTCTCAAAAATTTTCCGCAGGTATCTTTCAGAGAAATATGGCATCTCTGCTATGGAAATTACATCTGATGAACTGTTACATCTACTGGCATCCGCAGAACTGGATAAAGGACTTCTGAGTAAATCAGAAAAATTATTCTCTAAAGCTGATATAGTAAAATTTTCTGGTAAAAATGCGACGCAGGCAGAGTTAGATGAGGCGTATACAACAGTAGAAACTATACTCGAAACATATCTTGCCAGAGAAAAGAAAGGAGAGGAAGAGAGTAAAAAATTCTGAGTATTTTAGAATATTAGCATTTAGAGGCCAGCAATCAGTGATCAGAAACCAGTCTGTATTAATGAAGATTAAATGGTATATTGATAAAGGACTGCGGATTACGAACAGTTCCTGAGATAATATGCGGTCGGTAGTCAGCGGTCTGCGGTCTTTTAACTTTAAAACTAAAAGACTGAATAATAAATATAAATGACAGTAGAATTTATAAAATGATATGATGGATAGGAGGATGCATGGATAAAGATATTGAAGTAATACATAAGAAAATTCAAAAAGAAAGTGCATTTGTTGAAAAGATTACAGATGAAATCGGTAAGGTAGTTGTGGGGCAGAAGTATATGATAGAAAGGCTGCTGATCGGTCTGCTCTCAAACGGTCATGTGTTATTAGAAGGTGTGCCGGGTCTTGCCAAGACTTTGACTGTAAGAATGCTTTCATCTGCAATTAAGAGTGATTTTCATCGGATACAGTTTACTCCGGATCTTCTGCCTGCAGATTTAGTCGGCACTCTTATTTTTGACCAGAAAAAAGGGATATTCACAACCAAAAAAGGACCTATATTTTCTAATATTATTCTGGCAGATGAAATAAACAGGTCCCCGGCAAAAGTACAGTCTGCTCTGCTGGAGGCAATGCAGGAAAGAACTGTAACTATTGGTGACAATACTTTTCCGCTGGATGATCCTTTTCTGGTCCTGGCAACTCAGAATCCGATTGAACAGGAAGGAACCTATCCTCTCCCTGAAGCTCAAGTGGACAGGTTTATGCTGAAACTTTCCATTGATTATCCCTCTCCTGAAGAAGAGCTGGAGATTATGAGAAGAATGTCAACAGGCCCTGAGCCCCGCATAGATGCAGTGGTAACTACGAAAGATATAATCCAAGCACGCAATGTGGTAGAGGAAATATATATTGATCCTAAAATTGAACAGTATATCATTGATATTGTTTTTGCTACCCGGGATCCGAAAAAATATGAGCTGAATGACCTGGTTGATCTTATAGCTTATGGAGCATCTCCCAGAGCTTCCATCTATCTGGTAAAAACAGCCAAAGCCCATGCTTTCTTGAACAGAAGAGGATATGTTACTCCTGAAGATGTTCGGGCAGTTGGCATGGATATTCTTCGGCACAGGGTAATTATTACTTATGAAGCAGAAGCAGAAGAGATGACCTCAGAGGATGTGGTCAGAAAGGTATTAAATAAGATAGAAGTACCCTAAGATTCTAAAAAATTTTGATGCGGTAATAAATTAATAATGAAATTCACAATGATTATATTATGATTCCAAAAGAGATATTAAAAAAGGTCAAACGACTTGAAATAACTACCCGTGGTCTGGTTAATGATGTATTTTCAGGAGAATACCATTCTGTTTTCAAAGGCAGGGGAATGGAATTCTCAGAAGTACGGGAATATCAGATTGGAGATGACATCCGGACTATAGACTGGAATGTAACAGCCCGGTCCGGTAGTCCGTATGTTAAGATATTTGAAGAAGAACGGGAACTCACAGTAATGCTTATGGTAGATGCCAGTTCTTCCGGAGAATTTGGCACCTTTGATCAAATGAAAGGAGAAATTGGTGTTGAGATATGTGCTTTACTGGCTTTTTCGGCTATTAAAAATAATGATAAAGTAGGTTTAATTATTTTTACAGATAAAATTGAGAAATTTATTCCTCCCAGAAAAGGTAAGAGTCATGTTTTGAGACTTTTACGTGAACTTCTCTATTTTAAACCGGAAGACAGAAAAACAGATATCGGCATATCTCTTGAATATCTAAACCGGGTCGTACAGAGAAGAAGTGTGGTTTTTATGATATCAGACTTTATTTCCAGTGATTATGAAAAACAGTTGAGAATTGTTAATAAAAAACATGATATTGTAGCTATCAATATTATTGATCCCCGGGAAATGGATTTACCATCTATTGGATTTATAGAATTTGAAGACCTCGAAAGTGGAGACAGAATGGTTCTTGACACTTCTGATCCTGAAGTACGAAGATTATTCAGGAACGAAAGTTCTGCATCATTGACAAAGAGGGAAAAACTATTTAAATCCATGAATGTGGATTCAATAATGATCCGGACTGATCAGTCCTATGTAGAACCGTTAATGAAATTTTTCAGAATGAGGGCTAAGAGGTTCAGGTGAGAAGAAATGAAGGATAAAAGATAAAGGATAAAACAGAACTTGAGAGCGTGAGAACTTAAGAACGTGAGTGAAGGGGTGTTCAGAAGCCAGAAAGACCGCGGACGGCAGACTGCGAGGTACTATGTGGTCAGTAGTCTGTGATCAGTTTTTAGGGATGAGTTATTCATAGGTTTAAATTATACGTTGTTGATTAATACAGTCAGAGGGAGAATGATGAAACTTCATAAAATAGTTAAATTTTTCACTTGTATAATTATTATTTTAATATTTACAGGATGCTCCCAAACAGATAAGCAACCTATTTCCGGAGAAAAAGCGAGAGAATATGCCAATGCTCTGTATAATCGGGAACTGTATCAGCAGGCAGTGGAGGAATATCAGCATTATCTTGATAATTATACAGTAGAGAATGATGTAAGGGCAAATATACATTACATCATAGGAAATATTTATTTTGATAGACTCCATGATTATGAAAATGCTTTAGCCAGATATCTTAAGGTCAAACATTTATTTCCTGAAAGTAATTTGGAGAATCAGGTCAGTAAACGTATTATAGCCTGTCTGGAACGACTGCAGCGTTCAGAGGATGCCAAACAGGCATTGAATGAAGCAGCCAGCCTGGAGCCTGATTCAGTGCCTTCCCGTCCGGGTACAGTGATTGCAAAAATCGGAGACCGGGAGATTACCACCGGTGACTTGAAATACCAGATTAATCAACTGCCTGAGTATTTGCGATCACAGTTTGAAAGTTCTGAAGATAAATTGCAGTTTTTAGAACAGTATATTGCCACAGAATTGTTTTATGATGCTGCAAAGCGTCAGGAATTAGACAAGAATAACGATGTTATTGAAGGTGCATTTCAGGCAAAAAAGAATTTAATGGTTCAGAAATATATTGAAAATGAAATAGCCTCAAATATTGATATTACCCCTGAAGATGTAGAAATGTATTATAAAGCTAACAAAGAAAAATATGCTGAGAAGGATGAAGACGGTAACATAACAAATCAGAAATCTTTCTCAGAAGTTAGGCAACAGGCTGCTCAGGATCTGGTCAGGGAAAAACAGCAAAAAAAATACAGTGAACTTATCCAGAGAATGATGAAGACAGAAGGGGTCGAGATATACAGTGATCGTATTAAATAAACACATAAGATATATAAATGAGAAAACATATATCAGTACAGTTTTATTACTGATACTATCAGTCTTGTTTTCAGGAGATGTACGTAGTCAGAATAAGATATCCATATCATCTTCTGTTGATAAGAGGACAATAAAAATTGGAGATATCATACAATATAGAGTCAAGGTGATTCATAATGAAAATATTGAAGTAAATCTGCCGGGAACGGGAGCTAATTTAGGCGGGTTCGAAATCAGAGATTATGAAGAATTAGAGCCCAGAAAAGAAGATACTGATATTATATCAGAAGCTGAGTATTCCATTTCAACCTTTACTACCGGCAAATTTGTTATTCCCCCTCTAAAGGTTCAGTATAAAGAACCTGGTGATACAGTTTATAAAAGACTGTCAGCCAGAAAAATCGAGATCAATGTAGAGAGTATGAAGCCGAGTGAAGAAGGAGATATCAGAGATATAAAAGATCCGGTGGAACTGCCATATTTATGGTGGGAAGTATGGGGGAAATGGACAGTTCTGGGGCTGGGGGTTCTTTTTGTTGCAGTTAGTGCATTCCTAATTTACAGAAGAAAAAAGCAGGGGAAATCGATCATACCCAGGAAAATACTGCCGCACCGTCCTGCTCATGAGATAGCTCTGGAGTCCTTAGACAGAATCAAAGACAGTGATTTACTGAAGCATGGTGAGATTAAAACATATTATACTGAAATTTCTGAAATCATCCGCACTTATTTTGAAGGACGTTTTTATATACCGGCACTGGAGAGAACATCCAGAGAAATTATGGAAGAGCTAACGAATATCACCATAGATCCTGAAGTATATGAATTAATTACAGATTTACTTATTACCAGTGATATGGTTAAATTTGCAAAAGTAATTCCTGAGCCGCAAATTCATAAGAGAATTCTACGGTCTGCATATACTATAGTAAATAAAACCAAAATTTTACTTGTAGAAGAAACTGAAGGATCCGATACATCATCGACAGATTGCGAAAAGGCAGAAGCAGTTGTAAAAGAAGAAACAAGTGAAGAAGTCAATCTGCGCAATGAGAAAACTTCAGAACAAGGAGAACAATGATATTTCGTTTTGAGAATCCTGAATTCTTACTTTTATTGTTAATTATACCATGTTTGATTTGGTGGTATATAAAATACAGAAACAGGGTTTCAGCCTCATTGAGGTTTTCCTATCTCGGTTTTGCCCGCAGGGTTAACAGTTCCGGTCCTTCAAAAGCCCGTCATTTCCTTTTCGGACTCCGTATGCTAATTGTGGCTTTACTGATCACTGCCTTTGCAAAACCTCAGTCTGGAATCAGTGGGGAAGAAGTAACCACTGAAGGAATCGATATTGTATTGGCATTAGATGTTTCCAGTTCGATGCTGGCAGAAGATATCAAACCGAACCGGGTAGAGGCAGTTAAAAAAGATGCCAAAGATTTTATACAGGGAAGAAAAAACGATCGGATCGGGATGGTTATTTTTGCAGGAGATGCCTTTACTCAGTGTCCGCTTACGCTCGATTATGGAATTTTACTTAATTTTTTAGAAAAAATTGAAGTTGGGATGATAGAAGACGGCACTGCAATTGGTATGGGGCTTGCAACCGCAGTGAACAGAATGAGAAGCAGCAAAGCAAAATCAAAAGTTATTGTACTGCTTACAGATGGCAGAAATAATAAAGGTGAGATCGATCCGTTTACTGCAGCTCAGCTTGCTCAGACATTTGATATTAAGATCTATTCAATTGGAGCCGGAGGACATGGCAGTGCGCTTTATCCGGTTGATGATCCTGTTTTTGGCAAGAGGTATGTACCCATGAAAATTGATATTGATGAACAAACCTTAAAAGAGATCTCTGATATGACCGGGGGAGAATATTTCAGAGCTGATGACAGAGAAAGATTACAGCAGATTTTCCAAAAAATTGATAATATGGAAAAGACCAAGATCGAAGTAAAGGAATATACCCGTTATTCAGAATTATTTTATTACTTTGTCATAGCTGCATTGATTTTACTTATTACAGAGATTGTATTGGCACATACAAAATTTCGTAAGATACCTTAAAGGAATTTAGCAAAAAAGGACTGTTACGTGTTTAGATTTGAATTTTCACATTTTCTCTATTTACTTGGTTTTATTCCGGTGTTGATCTTATTTTTTGTCTGGGCTTTCCGGCAGAAGAAGAAAGCATTGGAGGTATTTGGTAAATTATCTCTGGTACAAAAATTATCAGGTTCTGTGAGTAAAAGCAGACAGATCTGGAAAAGAATAATAATTATTATTGCTGTATTATTTATGATAATAGCTATATCGAGACCTCAGCTTGGCACAAAAATGAAACAGATAAAAAGAGAAGGACAGGACATAGTGATTGCTCTTGATCTTTCTGAATCCATGAGTGCTGAAGATATCAAACCCAACAGACTGCAGAAAGCAAAGCATGAAATAAGCAGTTTAATAAATAAGTTTCAGGGTGACAGGGTTGCTCTTGTAGGCTTTGCCGGAAAAGCATTTATACAATGTCCGCTTACTCTTGATTACAGTGCTGCAAAGATGTTTCTTGATTCTATGGAACCTGATATAATGCCGGTCCCTGGCACTGCAATAGCCAGAGCCATGGAAAAATCGCTGAGTTGCTTTAATGAAAAGGAACGAAAACACAAAATATTAATTCTGATTACTGACGGTGAGGATCATATCGGTAAACCTCTTGATGTTGCTAAGCTTGCTTCACGGCAGGGAGTGGTTATCTATACAGTCGGTATTGGATCAAGAAAAGGAGTACCTATACCTGTTTTTGATAAGCAGGGAAATCGTACCGGATATAAAAAAGATAGAAATGGTGAAGTGGTGATGACCAAACTCGATGAACTGAGTCTGGAAAAGATTGCTTTGGAAACAGGAGGTAAATATTACCGGGCATCTCCGGGAGAGGCGGAGCTGGATAAAATTTATGAAGCAATTTTGCAAATGGAGAAAAAATCACTCTCTTCCAGGCAGTACACTCAGTTTGAAGACAGGTTTCAGCCAATTATTGCAGTTGTTTTGATATTAGTATGCTTGGAACTGATGCTTTCTGAAAAGAAAAGTGAGAAAAAAACCTGGAAAGGACGTTTTGAATAAAATTCAGGGGGTGTTATGAAACATAGAAACATTATATTATCATTATTTTTCTTGTTGCTGCCGGTTATTATTTTTTCACAGTCTGACAGGAAGAAAGTCAAAGAGGGGAATGAATTATTTCAGGAGGAAAAGTTTGATCAGGCACAGAACAAGTATCAGGATGCTTTACTTGATAACCCGGCTTCCCCGGAAATACAATTTAATATTGGAGATGTTAATTACAAAAAGAAAAAGTTTGAGGAAGCACTTGAAGCATATTATAAATCTTTAGATTCCAAACAACTTGATCTTCAGGCTAAATCTTATTATAATATTGGTAACAGTTTATATAAAGCCGGTAAATTAGCTGAAAGTATTCAAGCCTATAAACAGGCTCTGAAGCTTAATTCCCAGGATGAAGATGCTAAATATAATCTGGAATTTGTCCGTAATAAACTAAAACAGAATGCAGATCAGCAAAATCAGCAAAGCGGCCAGCAGCAGCAAGAACAGCAGCAGCAGAAGGAAGAAGAAAAGAATGATCAGGATCAGCAGGAAAAGCAACAGCAGCAACAACGTCAGGACCAAAAACAAGAACAAAACAAACAGCAGGCCGGTAAGGAAAAAAAGAAAATTTCCAAAGAAGAAGCTGAGCGAATTTTACAGGCTTTAAAAGAAAATCAGGAAAAGATGAAGAAACAAAAAGTACAGACACAGGGTCACGCAAGGGTTGAAAAAGACTGGTAAGTATGAAAACAAAAAATGTTAAAATCATCTTAAGTATAATTACATTGCTCATAATATCTCCAACTCTGCGGGCTGATGATTTAGAAATCAAAGCCTATGTCGATCAGAGTGTTGTCAGTCTAAACAGACAATTTAATTTAAATGTCGAGATATCAGGGAGTGATTATAAATCAGCAGGTTCTCCCCAGCTCCCGGATATAGATTTTGCAGCTTATCTTGGCAGCAGTTCGTCTCAGAATATCCAGTATATAAACGGAAAAATGTCTGCATCCAGAACCATATCCTATCATTATCAGGCCAATAAAGTCGGTACTTTTACAATAGGAGAGATCATTGTAAAAGCCGGTAATAAGGAGTATACGACTCAACCGATTGAAATTAAGGTGATTGCATCTTCACCACAGTCAGCCGACTCTAAAAGCAAAGAAGAACCTTCATCTACACAGGCCGGCAGTTCTTCGGAAGATGATCTTTTTATTCTGGCTGTTCCAGATAAAAAAACTGTATATAAAAACGAACCAGTTATCATTACTTATAAAATATATACCAGAGTTGATGTGACTTCCTTTGGTCTGGAAAAGGCTCCCTCTACTAAAGGATTTTTAAAAGAGGATTTTGATATTGGTAGACGTCCGCAAACCACAAAGGAAATTTACAAAGGCAAACAATATACTATTGCTGAAATCCAAAAAATTTCTCTTTATCCTCTCAGTACCGGCAGCAAGACAATCGAACCTTTGGTTGTGAATTGTCAGGTCAGAATTCAGAGAAGCAGAAGAGATATTTTCGATGATTTTTTTTCTGATCCTTTTGGAAGAACAGTTACGAAAATAGTAAGCTCTAATCCGGTGAACATTAATGTTTTACCTCTTCCTGATCAGGGGAAACCGAAAGGATTTACCGGAATCGTAGGAGATTTTACCATTACCGGCAGTGTTGATAAAAAAAATTTGACTACTGATGATGCAGTTACCTACACTGTTGAGATATCAGGTGAAGGTCATATCGGTTCTCTTACTGAGCCTGAAATACGTTTTCCCGGAATTTTTGAGACCTATGATCCGGAAATAACAAAAAGCATACAACGTACCGGAACAAGAATTAGCGGAAAAAAGATCTTTAAATATGTTCTGGTTCCCAGAGAACCCGGAACATTCAGAATAGAATCTGTCAAGTATCCCATATTCAATCCCAGAACAAAAAAATATCAGATTTTATCCAGTGCTCCCGTAGAACTGCATATCAGTAAGGGGAGTGATAGAGAAACTGCTGTGGCTCATTCCGGTTTTTCTAAAAAGGAGGTCGATCTCATAGGAAAAGATATACGTTTTATAAAAGAGGAGTATGATTCGTTAAGAAAGATCGGGTGGAATATATTCCACAGTATATATTTCTGGATAATATTCCTTTTACCGTTATTATTATTAGCAGGAGCTGTGAGCTACAGGAAACATCTTGATCGTCTTCATACAGATCAGGCATATGCCAGGAACAGGGCTGCCAGAAGGGATGCGAGAAAATATCTTTCAGAAGCTAAGGCTAACATTGAACTTGAGGAACAAAAAGCATTCTATGCTGCTGTACATAAAGCAATGTCCGGATTTGTAAGTGATAAACTCAATATTTCAGGAGCAGGAATGATGAGTGAGGATGTGAAGGGGAGGTTAAAACAAAGAGGTGTAAGTGATTCTGTGATCGAAAAATATATCTCTATTTTACAGACTTGCGATTTGAAACGATTCTCACCGACTGAAGCTACACCAGAGGAGAAAGAGGAATTTTATAAGAAAGTGGAACGGAATCTTTCAATTTTATCAAAAGAGTTGTCGTGATGAGTTTAGATGGTTAAGTAAAGATAAAATATACAAAGATAAAGGATAAAAGATAAAAGAGACAACAAAAGATCAAAGAACAAAGATTAAAGAGAAGAAATAAAGACTAAAGATAAAAGTGATATGATGGATAACATAAAGTATTATAAAATTATTTTACGGTTAGCTGTTTTAATTGTTGTATTACCACTATTAATATATGCTCAAGATAAGACAGAGTTCTTTCAGCAGGGGAATCAACTGTACAGAGCAGGAGAATATGAAAAAGCATTGAATAGTTATATAGAAATATATAAAAGCGGATATGAAAGCGGACCTCTTTATTATAATATTGGGAATTGTTATTATAAACTCGATGAAACCGGCAGAGCGATTCTTTATTATGAAAGAGCTAAAAAGCTGATTCCCGGAGATGAGGAGCTGGAGTTTAATCTAAAGTTAGCTCATCTGTCTGTCGTGGATAAAATAGAACCTCTTCCCACCTTTTTCTTGTTTAAAGCAATAGATGGTTTTATCTATCTCATTCCTACATCGATTTTAATCTGGATTGTAGCAGCATTATATCTTCTTTTTATTACTTTTCTGATCTTTCGTATACTTTCCAGAAATAGATACTTACGCAGAATGTGTTCCCGTGTCAGTATCATGTTTTTAGTTTTTTTCATCATTTTCGGTTTTTCTCTTTTTACTCAAATTACAGAAAAGTCTCAGCAGGAAGAGGCGGTCATCATGGCTGAAGAAGTAAATGTTAAAGGGGCACCATCTGAAGGAGCTACAACGCTTTTTACTTTACATGAAGGAACCAAGGTCCATATTGAAAAAGTCTCAGGTGACTGGTTTGAAGTGTTGCTGGCAGACGGCAAAGTTGGCTGGGTAAAACAGGATATTTTAGAAAGAATTTAAAATACATCAGATTTTTTTTGCTGCTTCGTGGTTATACTCTTATTTTTTTCTTTATTACAATTTCTCTATCAGTAAATATAAGAATCTTACAAAAATTTTTTTACATACACTTCTGAATTAGTATGATCAATGTCAACTTCGAAATTTAGCTGTCGGAAGATGTCCACCATGCGGTGATTGGTAGTGCTGGTCTGCGCTACCACCTCTTTGATACCCCAGTCTCTGGATATATCCAGACAGTAATCAGTGAGTATTTTTCCCAGTTTCTGATTCTGCCAGGGATCAGCAATAAGCACGGCATATTCTGCTGTGTGTACATCCGGATCAGCAACCAGTCTTCCTACTCCGATCAGTCGTCGTTTATTCTTATCCTTTATCTCCGCAACAATAGCAATTTCCCGGTCATAATCGATATAACAGTAACGGATTGCTTCTTTATGATACTTCCACCCGGTATAGAGTGACTGAAAGCGGGCGTAAATAGATTCTTTGGAACAGGCAGCCAGCATTTCCATCCAGATAGTTTCATCTTCCGGTTTAATCGGCCTCAGAATAATCGGCGTTTTATCCCGTAATTGAGATTTTTTAACATACTCTTCCGGATAGGGCCGGAGAATAAGATGGCTGAAAGGTTTTTGTAGAGAAGATAGGATGTTTCTGTCAATAATGATACGAGCATCCAGAGCTACAGCATCTTTTTCATGAATGAGTAACGGATTGATATCAAGTTCTTTGATTTCAGGATAGTCTGCTGCCAGGTAGGACAGACGGATCAGTATTTCAATCAGCTGATCTATATTTACAGCCGGGCGTCCGCGAAATCCATTTAATAGCGGCCAGATCTTCAGTGATTCCAGCATACGTCTGGCCAGACGTTCGTTTAAAGGCGGAAACCCCAGACTGCGGTCTTTAAACAGTTCAGCCTCAATTCCTCCCATACCCGCCATCATCACAGTTCCGAATATATTGTCCTTTTTTATACCCAGGATCAGTTCAACTGCATCTTTTTTCTGGATCATGGGCTGTACTGTTACTCCCTTAATGGTAGCGTCAGGATGTGATGTACTGGTTTTCTGCATTATATCATTATATGCTTTTTTCACCATAGTTTCATCTTCCAGATTAAGGGCAACTCCTCCTACATCAGTTTTATGGGTGATATCCGGAGAATCTATCTTTAACACTACCGGGTATCCTGTACTGTCAGCCTGCTGTACAGCTTCTTTTTCATCAGATACAGGAATCGGGGTAGTAACCGGTATGCCATAAGCCTGAATGAGGTGTTTTGAAAGTTTTTCTGAGAGAAGATCAGTGTTATCCGGGATGAGCTTGAGAAATTCATTTCTTACCTGTTCCCGGTCCAGTTTAAACTCTATCGGTATATCCTTGGGAGTTTCATAAAGAATTTCCAGATTCCTGGAATATTCAACCAGGATCATAAAGGCGCGTACAGCTTTATCGGGTGTATCATATACCGGAATACCGGCATCATTTAAAATCTGACAGCTCTGTCTCATACTTTTACCGCCCATCCAGGAAGCTAAAACAGGTTTTCGTGTCTTTTCTGTATACTCAAATATCTCGCCAATCTCATCAATGCGGGAAACTCCCATACGCTGAAATGCCG
>CAZETW010000013.1:18381-44084 GCA_964515295.1 uncultured bacterium
TCAAATATCTCGCCAATCTCATCAATGCGGGAAACTCCCATACGCTGAAATGCCGCATTATAGATGCCGTCTTCTGTAGCCATAGCGCCGGTATGAGAGGCTGCCACTTCTGCTGATTCTTCGAATTTACCGGATTTGTATACAATGATTGGTTTAGAACGGGCATATGCCCTGGCAGCAGTCATAAAAGAACGCACTCTGGTGATGGATTCTATATACAGTATAATGGAATGAGTATTTTCATCTTCACCAAAATAATCTATCAGATCTCCAAAGTCAACATCAAGTGCATTGCCGATGGATACAAAATAAGAGAAGCCGATATTTTTGTCCAGGGCCCAGTCCAGAACCGAGGCACACAGGGCACCGGATTGGGAGATAAAAGCAATATTTCCTTTTTGGGGGAGTCCGGTGGCAAAACTTGCATTCAGTTTAAGACCAGGGATTATGATACCCAGACAATTAGGTCCGATTATACGCATATGAGGGAATTTTTTCAACTCTGCAGAAATCTGTTCTTCCAGTTTTTTCCCTTCTTCTCCGATCTCTTTGAATCCGGCAGAGACAATAATCACTCCATTAATTTGATTTTCACCGCATCGACGGACCAGTTCAGGAACCTGTTCTGCAGGTGAGCATATAATCCCCAGGTCTGCCTGTTTCGGGATATCTTCCAGCTGATCATAGCAGGAGATACCCTGAACAGCTTCAAAGTCAGGATTAACCGGGTACATAACTCCCTGAAATCCGCCGGTTACCAGATTTCTCAGTATTTTTCCTCCCACACTTTTGGGATTGCTGGTAACCCCTATAAGAGCAATGCGTTTTGGTTTGAAAATTTTATCCAGTTTATGTATGTCCATGCTGTTTCTCCGTTTTAAATGACATAAGAAATTATCAATACGGACAGAGAAAAGCAAGTTTTTTAATTTGATGTTTGTAATTTGGAATTTTTTGCACCGCAGGCGCTCATGCTCCTGTGGATACTTTGAACCGATTGGCGATCAACGATTGACGATTTTATTATTTCGTCCCGCAGGGGCTCCTGCCCCTGCGGTTACTTAACAGATTTACAATCAACGATTGACGATTTTAGATTTGAGAAGTTTAGACATCCCTCTGTCCGCCTTCGTCGGACATCTCCTCCTTCGACGAGCTCAGGACAGGCCTCGAGGGGAGAGGAAGCATAATGCAAATTATCATGAATAAAAAGTATTTATTTTAAGAATAAAATGAGCATAAGCTATGTCCTCCCCCGGATCAAGTCCAGGGCAAGCTCTTAAAAATTTGCCCTGAGTTATGAAATGTTGATTGATTAGTTATTTGATAATTCTCAGAAACAATTATTTGAAAGAGGAGAACTAATACATCCATTGTTATATTATAATAATTGCTGTTAATTAAATTTTATTTTTACCATTTATTTCTTATATTGCTTAATATAATAAGTATATCCCAGAAGTAATCAATACATATGAGTAAACCCGGGTAATTAAAATGACTAAAAAAGAAAATACAAATATTGTTATTTATAAACCAAAAGGGAAAGCACCGACTTTAAAGGTTCGATTAAGTGAGGAAAATGTATGGCTAACTCAAAAACAGATTGGACGATTATTTGGAGTAAAGAGACCAGCTATTACTAAACACCTTACAAATATTTTTAAAAGTGATGAATTAGAAAAAAATTCAGTTAGTTCCATTTTGGAACATACTGCCTCTGATGGCAAGGTATATAAAACTCAATTTTATAGTCTTGATGCGATTATTTCTATCGGTTATCGGGTTAATTCATTACAGGCAACCCATTTCCGTATTTGGGCTACCAATGTACTTCGGGAATATACTGTTAAAGGGTATGCACTTAATAAAAAGAGATTAAAAGAGCGGGAACAAGCGCTGGCAGAAATATCTCAAAGCATAAAAACATTACAGACAGTTGCAGAAACTAAAAAGTTATCCCAGGATGAAATTCAGGGATTAATTCAGGTTATATCTGATTATGCATATGGATTAAAAACCTTAGATGATTATGACAGACAACGTTTGACTGTCAAGGATACTGAAAAAAAGATCAAATTTAAATTAGATTATCAAATGGCCAGAAAAAGTATTAATGCTATAAAGGCTCATTTAAAGAAATCTGGTATGGATATAGGATTTTTTGGTATTGAAAAGGATGATTCCCTAAAAGGATCACTAAAATCTATATATCAGTCCATAAACGGTGAAGATGCCTACTCCAGTATAGAAGAAAAAGCTGCTCATTTATTATATTTTATAATCAAGAACCATCCCTTTACAGATGGAAATAAACGTATTGCAGCATCATTATTTTTATGGTTTCTTGAAGAAAACGGATGCCTTTATAAAAAAGATTGCTCACGACGAATAGCAGATAATGCTCTGGTGGCATTAACATTGATGGTAGCTGTCAGCCGCCCTGAAGATAAAGATATCATGATAAAGGTTATTGTGAATTTGATTAATAAGAATAATTGATTAACGATTTTTGATTAGGGAAGGAATAGACACCCCTCTGTCTGCCTGCGGCAGACATCTCCCCTCGAGGGGAGAGGAAGCGTTACTCATGTGTGTCGTCGTAAAAGAATGTAACAGGATTAAAGAAAAGAGTTGGATCAATCCAAGTCCTCCCTTGAGCGAGGATTTAGGTGGGTGTTTTACACCCCCATCTCCTCCTTCGACGAGCTCAGGACAGGCCTCAAGGGAAAAAAAGTGTTCAAGAGGTCTTTCATCGGAAAAAATGTGACAGGCATAAAAAAGAGTTAACTCCTTACATAATCTTACTTGAAGACCTATCTTGAGTCATATGTTTATAATGATAGCTTATTTTTCTTGACATTACAATATAAATAAATTATATTTTAAAAAAATTTTATGGAGATAAATATGAGAGAAGCTATTATATATCGTGGTGAAGATAATTATTGGGTCGCAGAATGTCCCAGTTTACCTGGTTGTATCAGTCAGGGGAAAACAAAAGAAGATGCAATAACCAATATTAAAGAAGCGATCGAAGGGTATATCTTATCTTTGAAAGATGATGGATTACCAATTCCGGAAGAACATTTTGATGCAATGCTTGTTGCTGTATGAGCAAACTACCGGTTATATCAGGTAAGAAATGTGTAAAGGCTTTGCAAAAGGCGGGATTTGTCATCAAGAGACAACATGGCAGTCATATCATTTTGCGGAGAAACAATCCTTTTTCTCAATTGGTAGTTCCAAACCATAAAGAACTTGATAGAGGAACATTACGGGCAATAATTCGACAATCAGGTTTAAGTATTGATGAATTTATGGAATTATTATAATATAATTTATTTACATCGTGTGTTTTAATTAAGTAATAAAAAAACAAATCAGTGCGGAAATCTCCCAATCAAGTTGAGGGTCTGTCCTGAGGCATGAAATGCCGAAGGAGAGGACTACAGGTGGGTGTAAATATAAAATTACCCATGAAAAAACGCACCATACATCATTACAACCCAACTCTGAAAGAACGAGCCCGGCTTCGCAAAAACATGACCGAAGCTGAAAGGAAACTCTGGAGTCATATACGGAAAAAACAGATCAAGGGTATTCAGTTTCTTCGTCAGCGTCCTATTGGTAATTATGTAGTTGATTTCTATGCAGCGGAAGTTGAACTTATTATAGAAGTAGATGGCGGACAGCATTATCAGGATGAAGGAAAGGAATATGATCAAAGTAGGGATGAGTATTTACAAGGATTGGGTCTGAATATCAATTAGAAAGATAAATAAATATTGTTTTTATTTGCAGAAATTAACACAATGTGTTATATTTTGCATATAATCACTATTGGTAGGTATATAATATGGTTTATAACTATCTGGAAAAATATATTAGTAGACTGCAGTCACAGGGGTGTTATCATTTCTCTCTACAAGATTTGTTAAAAGAACTTTCAAAACAAAAAAGTGCGCTGCATATGGGATTGAAGCGACTTATGGATAAAGGACGTATTGTACGAATTCGTCAGGGATTTTATGTGATAGTCCCTGCCGAATATAGGCGGCAGGGTATTCTCCCAGTGAATTTATTCATTCATGATTTAATGAATTGGCTAGATAAACCGTATTATGTAGGGTTAGTGAGTGCTGCAGCCTTGCAAGGTGCAGCTCATCAGCAGCCCCAAAAATATCAAGTTATTATTAAGAGACCACAAATACGGCCTGTTCATACCAAAGATATTCATATACAGTTTGTGGTTAAAAAAGATTTTCCTATACATGGCCTTTCAGAAAAAAAAACAGATACTGGATATCTATATATATCCAATCCAGTTATGACTGCTCTGGATCTGCTGCAATTTGAAAGACAGGGTGGCGGTTTTCATAGAATCATGGAAATTATCGAAGAATTAGCAGAGTCTTTTATCCAGGATGATCTCATGGAAACTTTGAGAAACTCCTGGCCCAATACTGTACTGCAGCGCTTCGGGTATCTATGCACACATTTTTTTGATATCCCTGATTTTACCCAGCTAGTATTCAATAAACTAAAATCCAGGAAAATTTATCCGGTACCTTTGTCACCTGGTGAATTCAGCAGGGCTGGTACTATTGATAAAACCTGGAAAGTCATCCTAAACATACAACCGGAGACTTAATTGTGATCCCACGTGCTTATATAACAGCCTGGAGATCAGAAGCACCCTGGAAGACCAATGAACAGGTGGAGCAGGATTTGGTCATATCCCGGGCCTTAATATCTATTTATTCCGATAAATATTTGAGAAAACATCTGGCTTTTCGAGGAGGAACTGCTTTGCATAAACTTTATCTGGCACCTTCGGTAAGGTATTCTGAAGATATTGATTTAGTTCAAACTCAATCAAGTCCTATTGGTCCTATTTTTGATAGAATAAAAAAACAACTTTCTTTCCTTGAAGAACCAAGACGTAAGCAGAAAAAACGTAATAATGTACTTCTGTTTCGATTTAAATCAGAAATTCCACCAATTGTACCTCTTCGTCTGAAAGTTGAAATTAATTGTCGTGAACACTTTGCTGTATTTGGTGTAGAAGATAAAACTTTTCGGGTGGTAAATCCCTGGTTTACAGGTGAAGCTGAAATAACTACCTTCCGTTTGGAGGAACTTTTAGGATCTAAATTACGCGCCCTATATCAGCGGAAACAGGGACGGGATCTCTTTGATTTATGGTACGCATTAACATATGCTGAAATTAATTATAATCAGATTATAACATCATTTTATCGTTTTATGAAAGCATCAAATGCTTTTGTTGCTCGAGAGCAGTTTGAAGAAAATTTTAAACAAAAAATGAAGGACTCACAGTTTTTAACCGATACTTCAGCTTTGTTAAGAACAGATATCTCATTTGATCCTCAGAGTGCATTTAAGTTAATTATGAATAACCTTATTAGTAAACTTGAGTAATAGGTCACACTTAGTGATTTTTTTATGCTGAAATGTATATTTAGTATTATGTCATTTGGGATTTTAAATACACCCCTCTGACTGCCTTTTTGTCCCGCAGGCGCTCCTGCCCCTGCGGTTACTTAACAGATTTACAATCAACGATTGACGATTTTAGATTTGAGAAGTTTAGACATCCCTCTGTCCGCCTTCGTCGGACATCTCCTCCTTCGACGAGCTCAGGACAGGCCTCGAGGGGAGAGAATGGGGTACTCATGTCTATCATTGTAAAAGAATGTAACAGGATTGAAAAAAAGAGTTAGCTCAACCCAAGGTGGGTGTTAACTATAAATCAAACACATTATCCAGGATACTTCTATTTTAGAAGATTCCTGAGAAGGTAATGAGCCTTTACAGGAAATTATTGACTTGATTTTGAGAGCAATTAAACATATTTTAATTAAGAATGCTAGATTTTAGGTGGTTTAGATGGATAACAGAAAGAAAAAAGACAGAGATAAACAACTCAGAAAAAAAATTAAAAACTGTTACCTTGAACTCATTACATTATGTGAACAGGATAGATGCTATGATGAAGCAATAAAATACGCAAAAGAACTGTATGAATTTGAACCGGATAATAATGAAAATTTTATTCGAATAACAAATTTAATGATGAAGAAAGACCAGTATTCCTGTAATGAAAAATATACTTCAGTCGTTGAAAAAAAAGAATATACTCAAGCAGAAAAAGCTTTTGATCTGGGAAAAGCATTTTTAGAAGAAGAAAGATATGAAATTGCTCTAGAAAGATTTAAACAAGTACTCACATATAACCCTGAACACACTGATGCACTGAAAAAAATAACCTGGACATTGATATTAATGTACAGATTCAAAGAAGCCCTTACCTACAGTAAAACAAATACACAACTCAGGCCGCTTGACCCGGAAACGTGGGTTTGGCATGGATTTACCTATTTTTGTATGGAAGATTATAAAAAAGCAAAAGAAATATATTTTAAGGCATATAAAATCAATAATAAACATTGGTTTGTTTTACATTCACTCGGGGGTGTATTTAAAATTATAAAAAATTTTAACAAAGCCATTGATTGTTACCGGAAATTGACTGTAGCGTATCCTGAAGATCCCTATGCCTGGGGAGCACTTGCCAAAGTGTATAAAAAAATGAATGAAAATGAAAAAGCAGAACGTTGTTTAAGAAAACAGCAAGAAATTCTTAAAAAATTACAGGATAAAGATTGATGGAGAACAATACTTAATAAATAAATTAACACTTCATGTCTGCGAATTTAAGAACTGATATAAATATTAAGATTTTTTCCACAAAAAAATATCTTTGACCTTGATATTCCTAAAAAAAATCATTACAATACATCATTGAATTTTATTTATAATTAATTCACCAGTTGATATGAAAACTACATCTGTGGCACTATTCGTTTTAATATGAGTTGTCTTAAGAATCTTAGAATAATTAAATGATTTTAAGGAAATGTTATGCATATTGATTTTCATTGTACTTGTTTTTCAGGGAATTTATATGCTTTTTTATTGTTCTTAAGATACATCTCATAGTAAATTTTCTTTTTGTTCCATTCTTATCTGTACAGTTCTGACTTGCGGCATATTCTAAACAACAACCAACCACTTCTGAAAATTAAAATGTTAAAAAAACATGGGAGTGAGTGGGCGGAGCTGTAGGTATACACATTATTTCTATTTTATAATTTCTATTTTTAAATAAAAATATGGAGGCATTATGAATAATAATGTTACCGATTTAATCTTGTTGATTGGCACCAATCCATTGCCAAACTATGTAGCAGTAAAACATTTTAAAAAGAACAATAACCTTAGAATTTGGATGATATGTTCAGAAAAAAATAAAGATATCGGACAGCAAGGAACAAAAGATTATGCTGAGAATCTTCAAAAAGTTATCAATGATGAAGATATTATATGCAGTGAAATAAAATATATCGAAGATATCAACAACAAAGAAAAAATCAAACAAAAAGCAGATGAAATTTTATCAGAACTTGAAAAAAATAACTGTAAACATGCTCACCTTTTTTATACAGGCGGTTCCAAGGCTATGGCTGTTCATACCTATAATACTTTTTCTGATAATAATAAACAAATAGATTTTTCATTTTTTTATTTATCAGCTAGAGATTTTAAAATTCATTTTGACGACAGTAATGCCAAAACCGATGATTTGAGAAAAAACATAAAAATGAATTTTGAAGAACTGAATGAATTGCATGGTTTTACAATGCTATCTTTTAATAAACATGAGAAATATGAAAATAAAGAATTTAAAAATACAATAGACAAATTTCAAAGATGTATTGAAAATGATACAATTTCTGATTTTTATAATAAAAATACAGGTTTTGACCGAGATTTTTTTATGAAAGGATGTGATAAAAAATTTAAAAAAATTTTTGAATATTTGTCAAATAACACTTCAGACTTAAATAAATCTTTAAATGATGAGACAGCATATCAAAAAATTTTACAAAAAATTACAAATGAAAATCAAAAAATAAATTTCGAAGAAAAATATAATTTTGCTAAAGAACTTATCAATACCACACCTGAAGGTGTAGTGAGAGAAATATTTGATTCGTTCAGTGAAAATTATAAAATTTATGATAATGGAATCTTTAATAAAAAAATTGATAGGCATAATTATAAGAAAGTTATATATTATATTGATGGTTTCTGGTTCGAAGATTATGTGGAAAAAATTATTTCAGAAATGAAGCATACAAATGAAATTGAATATGATCAATTATTAACAAATGTAAAACCAAAAGTAAGACCAGATGATAATAGTGATTTTGAAATTGACTTAACTTTGATGAAAGGATATCAGCTAATTGGTATTAGCTGTACAACAAGCGCCCTGAAAAAAGAATGTAAATTCAAGGGATTTGAAATTATTCTCCGCACCCGCCAAATTGGTGGAACAGAGGCAAAAGCAATCTTAATTACACGTGCGGATAAGGATAACGTTGATATTTTACAAAAAGAGTTAGAATTAAATACGGGAACTACCCAAAATAACATCTTAGTTCTTGGATTAGATGATTGGAAAAGTAAGGAATTAAAAGAAAAACTAAAAAATTTTATAATGGAGGTATAAATGAAAACAGCTGTATTTATAGATACTATGTCGATTCAAAAGTATATTTTTGAATCGAATAGTTTAAAAGAAAATATCGGAGCATCTTTTAATGTTAAAAGTATATTTGACCTTTTAGAAAAAAACCATTCTAAACAAAAGTGCTATATTGGAGGTGGTAATGCTCTTTTATTGTTTAATACCGTGAAAGAAGCTCAGACAGCAATGCGAGAATGGACCCAGAAATTAATTATTGTATATCCTGGTATAATACCTATTGCAACCATTGAAGAAAATTTTGATGAAAAAAAATTTAGTGAAAACCGAAAAAAATTAATTAAAAAGAATATTGAAAATAAAAACAGACAGATCCCTGTTACTACATTACAGTCATTTGGTATTACCGCTGCCTGTACCCGTACTGATTTGTCTGCTGAAATTTATGACGATTTTTCTACCAAAAATGAAAAAAGATATATTTCTTCAGTGAGTTATGCCAAATTAAAGAATGCTAATGTTGCTGAGAAAGATTTAAGTAATAATTATAAAGTACTATTAGATGGAGTTTATACGTTTACCGACCAGCTCAATGAACTAGGTGGTTCTGAAGGGGAAAATAATCATATTGCTGTTGTTCATATTGATGGTAATGATATGGGAGAACTTTTTGAACAAAAAAATAATATCAATGATATTAAAGAATTATCAGAAAAGTTGAAAAAGGCCACTGCAGCTTCTTTTGGTAAAATGCTTGAGAATATTATTGATGATTATTCTGAAATTGAGAAAATACTTACTTTAAAGAATAACACTTTACCTGTACGACCAATAATAATTGGAGGAGATGATATTACTTTTGTGTGTGATGCAAGGTTAAGTTTCTATCTTATGGAAATATTTATGAAATCATTTGAGGAACAAGAAATATGTAAAGAAAACAATATAACCTGTTGTGCCGGCATTTCCATTGTAAAAACAAAATATCCCTTTTACCGGGCATATTCCATGGCAGAACAATTATGTCATAATGCCAAACAAAAACGAAAAAATAAAAAAATAACTGAATCAATGTGGGATTTTCATATTTCTTTTGGTGGCCTGGGTGATTCCTTGCAGGATATAAGACAACATGAATATTCCACCTCAAAAGAAAAACTCTATAAAAGACCCTATAAGTTATCAGATATGCCAAAACTACTTAATTGTATCAATGAACTTATTTATGATAAAAATAAAAAACTATCTCAGAATAAAATCAAGAAATTGAGAAATATGTTATATCAGGGTAAAAATGCTACCACAGAATTTATCAAACAGTTAGGATTTCGAAACAAAGAATTACCAAAATTTGAACATTGTGATGAAGTAAAGAAGGGTTTTGAGAATGAAGCAACACCTTACCTTGATATGATTGAAATGACAGATTTCTGCCCTGAGTTTTATATAAAAAAAAGGAGGTGATCTAAATGAGTAAATATACAATGGAAATCAAATTAAGATCCGATACATTGATTGGCTCAGCCGAAGGATATGGAAATATTATCGATACTGATATTGTCTATGATGAAATTGGTATCCCCTATATTCCATCAAAAAGAATAAAAGGAATATTATTGGATTCAGCCATAGAATTAAATGAAATGTTAAATGATGTCATAGAAATCAAATCAATTTTTGGGGAAACCGGAACTATTCAAGGTAATATGAAAATCGGCAATTTCTTTATAAAGGATTATGCTGAAACAAAAGAATGGCTCAAATATCTGAAAACTAAATCTATTTTAATAAATAAAAATAATGTTTTAAAATATTTTACCAATGTACGGAATTCTACTGCCATAGATAAAAAAACAGGATTAGCACAAGAACATTCTCTCAGAACAGAACGTGTTTTAAACAAAAATAATATTTTTCTTGGTGAAGTAGAGATACATCCAGACTTTGCAAATCAATTAGCTTTAATTTGTCAAAATATAAAACGAATTGGCACAAAAAGAACCAGAGGTTTGGGAGAAGTTGAATTACATTTCAAGCAAAATGGGAATATAATTAATGACAGTGAAAACATTGAAACCCTGGTTGAGGAGGTCTGCAATGAAAACAATTAGATATACTATTAAAACAATAAACCCCGTTATAATTTCTCAAACCGGCAGTGATCAGAATATGCGTAATACTAAAACCTATATTAATGGAAATACCATACTGGGCTTAGTGGCAAAAAAATATATAAAAGAAAATAACCTTGATGATAATGCGCAGGAAGATAAAAATTTTAAAAAATTATTTTTAAATGGTGATATTATTTATACTAATGCCTATTTAACCGATGATGATTATATTTATTATCCTTCACCATTGTCATTCAAACAAGAAAAATATAATGAAAATAAAATTTACAATATGCTATTTGTTGATGAAGATTTTGACACTCAAACAAAATCAATCTCGGAATATTTAAAGATCAACAAAACCAGTATTTTAAAATCTTCCGTAAAAAAGAAAATATCTTTTCATCACGCCAGAGAAAGAAAAACAGGAATAACAAAAAAAGGTGCGATTTTCAATTACGAAAGTATTTCACCTGGGCAATTATTTACTGGACATATTATTGGCAATGAAGAAAATATACATTTAATCAAAGATTTAATCCCGAACAGTTATGTTGGATATGTGGGGAGATCCAAAAATACAGAATATGGAAAAATTAAGTTTAACTTATCAGAGATCAAGGAGTATAAACGAGAAATAAATACCGGATTTAATCCTGATGAAAAACCAGAAGAACCAATAGTAATGACATTTTTATCCGACACAATAATATATAATGAAAATGGATTTTCTTGTACCAATGTTAACGAATTAGGGAAAATTCTTAATATTAGTATAAAAAAATCTTTTATTAATCATGAACGTGAAGAAAAATATGTAGGTATCTGGAGATGTAAAAATCAATCTGAAACTTGTTTTAAAGCGGGTTCGACATTTTTACTTAATACATTGCCGAACAATTATAGTGAATTAGAGCAAAACGGTATAGGTGAAAGAACTCATGAAGGATTTGGCAGGGTTATTTTTGGCTATCAAAATGGAAGAGAGCACGAAGGCCAAACATATTCAGTGGTTAATAATCTTCAGAATGAAGAAAAAAGTAAACCAGGAGGAACAATCCCTGATATAGTAAAAGAGATCACTATTGAAATTATCACTGAAAAAATGAATGATCTGACAGTTAAAAAAGCTATGGAAACGGCAGATAAATTTCATTCAATTCCATCAAACAGTTTAATTGGTAAATTACATTTAATATCGAAAGATGTCAAAACATTCAAAGAGAATTTTGAAAAAATCAAAAATAACAAACCCGCCCAACAACAATTAGAAAAATGTAATAATAACAACCAAACACTGGCAGAATTCTTACACAAGAATAATTTTATTTCAGAGAATGATTTTAATGGTAATAAACCAATAGAAAATTTACTAAAAATAGAAGCATTAGATATAACCCTCTCCCATTTATTAGAGAAACGACAAATAAAGCTTAATAAGATTTATTTGGAAACCTTTTTAAAATCATTGAAATGGAAAAATAATCAGGAAAAAGGAGGTAAATAATGGTTTCTGATCAATATAAGATAGTATTAAAGGGAACGATAGAAAATACTACCCCCTTGATTATCGGCTGCGGAACGGAAGGCAATACGGATCATGATATATTAAAAGATAATAACAGAATACCATTTATACCAGGGACTTCACTTGTCGGAGTAATCAGGCATCGCTTTGAACATAATTATTTAACTCCAAAAAAATTAAATTATTATTTTGGATTTTCTGAAGATGATATCGGTAATCAAAGTAAGGTTATATTTTCAGATTTATATCTATTACATAATGATTTTGATATTTCTGAAAGGGATGGAATTAAAATTGATAATACGAAAGGTATTACTGATCAAGGTAAAAAGTTCGATTATGAAATTATTGAACCAGGTGCACAATTTGATTTAAAAATTGAGATTGGCGCAGATAATGCTGAAGACATAAAAAAGATCATTAAAACCATACAACATGATCTTGAGCAAGAAAAAATTAACATTGGTGGGAAGTCAAATCTTGGATTCGGTATTATTAAATTAATTGATTCATCTGTACATTTTTACAACCTGAAAAAGAAAGAAGATCTGATAAGGTGGCTTAAAAGAGAAGATAATACAATTAAACTTAAAGAAACAGATAAATTTCAACACACCTCAGATGATTTTGAAATTCTTTTTGATTTCCTGATTAAAGATTCAATGATCATCAAACATTATTCTGCTGATCCTGAAAGTTCAGATGCGGAACATATAAAATTACAGGATAAAGCAGTAATTCCGGCAAGCTCAATTAAGGGTGCTTTAAGAGCCAGAGCTGAAAAGATTCTAAATACTTTAGATACTCCGAACAAAGATAAATTAATGAGATATCTCTTTGGCGAAAAATTGGAAGATGAGAAAAGCTCTATCCCCAGCAGATTGCGGTTAAATGAAGTCACTATTGTTCAGGAAATTGATACTAAATCTATTCAGCAAAGGATTAAAATTGACCGCTTTACAGGCGGTACCATTGATGGTGCACTTTTTGACAGCCAGCCTGTATTTGCCAAAGATGAAAAAACAGTTAACACCTTGAAATTAACAATTAAAGAATTCAAGGAACCTGAAATCGGTTTGATTCTTCTGCTGTTAAAAGACCTCTGGTCCTCTGATTTACCCATAGGTGGAGAAAAAAATATCGGCAGAGGTGTTCTGAAAGGTAAAAGAATTAAAATCGGTACTATTGAGTTTGAAAGTATTAATGATATTAAAGATTCTGTTGAAGGGAAAAAACTGCAATCCTATGTTGACAGCATTTTCAACGAAAATTCATATAAATATCTGCAGGAATATGATGAGAAATTTAAGGAGGTATTACAATGAAAAATGGATTAAGAAATAACGGATTGTCATTACAACATATTAAGTCCGAATCTAAGCATATTGATAATATTAACAGTCTGGAAGATATAAAAAATTACATTAAAAAAGAATCAGATGTGGTGGCTTTTCTTGATAATGAGGTGATAATTGGCAGGTATGAGAGAGAAAGATTCAAATTTCCAGAACAAAAAAATATTGAATTTAAATACATAAATCGAATGAGAATATTCAATGAAAATGAAGAATTACATATATGGCGTTCCAACGGTATTATAAAAGGTCGCTACAGATCAGATGGAGACGGGAATGAAACTGATATTGTGGAATCATATCAGGTGATATCAGGAACTACAGCAAAAAAACCTGACGATTATACCAGGTTAATTGAAGAAAAAAAGGGAATTGAACTGCTCATTCCTGGTGAGTGGAAGGCAGATGATAAAGAGACAAGAGTAGCTCTTAAAACCAGACATTATATTGAATATCTCCAGGGTTATCAGGCCAGCTACAGTGATGCAAGAATGGTAAATTTTGTACAAATGCCAAAAAAAGGAGTTAAATAATGGAGAAATGTAAATTAATTAATATTAGAAAATCTAGAAGCGGTAATATTGTAGGAGAAATTGAGTTGGAACCGGGCAAATCAATGCCTGTTCCTTCAAAATTTATCTTAAGTATAGATATGAATAATAAAGAATGTGAGATTGAACGAGTAAAAGGGCAGCCGGTAAAAATAATAGTTGACGGAAATGAAATCGATACAAAAACAAAGAAAAAAGAGAAGCCACAAAAAAGCAGTTTTGAAAATAAACATGTCAGAAAACCCACTACCAGTAATAATATTCAGAAAGCGCATGCACCTTACAATTTTGTTCCTCTAAATCATACAATAGTTAATGTGGATAAGCCTGAACTTTTTAATAAATATTATGGAAATACCGGTTATATTGAGGTAAAAATTGAAACCAAAACACCGGTATACATTCGTAGTGCTAAAGGAGATGATGATCCTGATTTTTACCAGCAAGCCGGAAAATACCGCATACCCGGAAGTTCTTTACGGGGAATGCTGAGAACAATTATTGAGATTATTAGCTGGAGTAAGTTTGGGTCTTCTCAAGTCAAAAAAGAACATGAAAATAAAATAGATAAAAAATTTTTTTATAGAAAATTTACAGATAAATCAAATGATTTAGAAAAACAATATAGGGAAAATATTGTAGGAGGTAATATTAAACATGGTGTATATAATAAAACGAATGCAGGGTATATTAAAAGAAAAGGAATAGCTGAATATGAAATGATACCGGCAAAGAATGAACAGTTTTATCGAGTAGAAGATTCTGATGTTGTAAAAGCTGGTTTAAATAAGTCAATCTCTGAATCCAGTACAGGAGATGATTATAAACTGAATCCTAAATATCAAGAAAAAATAATCGAAATTTTATTTACACATGAAAAAATCAAAACACATAATCATACAGTACCAATGAAATATGCTAAAGTTACAAGTATTAGAAAGTATTCAGAGACCAAATCTAATAATGAACAAGGAGGATATCTGATTTGTTCAGGATATATTGGTAATAAAAGAAAAGGCAAACATATGCACTGGGTGATAGGACCTAAATCAGATAAAATAATACGTATCCCTAAAGATGTTATCGAAAATTTCAACAATGATTGGGCTTACAAGAAAAGAATCAGCGGATCTGATAAAGAAAACCCGATAAAGGGATTGCAAATTTCAAAGTCTCTGCCATGTTTTTTTGTAACTGAAAGAAATCAAAACGGTAAGGATGTAGTCAAATCTTTCGGCTTTACTGGTCACTATCGAATACCCTATGAAAAAACATTACATGAATATTTAACCGATAAACATAACAATAATACGAATGATATAACTGAATCAATATTTGGTCAAAAAAGTGAATATGCTTCTAGGGTATTTTTTGAAGATTTTTTTCTAAATAAAAAAAGTTATGATAAAGTCTCTGATACTAATATAATACCTAAAACACTATCTGAACCCAAGCCTACTTCTTTCCAGCTGTATCTTGAACAAGATGTTAATAATATTAATCCAACATTTAATAAGTATGGCAGAATTAATCGTTGGAATGGTATAAAATCTTATAATGATAACACAATCATTAGAGGTAACAAACTTTACTGGCATAAATACAGTCAACAATACAAAACACAAGAAAACTTTAATAAAAAAATCGACACCAAAATAAAGCCAATTAGAGAAGGAGCTCAATTTTCAGGAAGAATTCGGTTTGAGAATCTGACTGATATCGAACTGGGGGCACTGTTGTTTGTGCTGGACTTACCCAAAGAGTGTTGTCATAAAATCGGAATGGGGAAACCAGTGGGCCTGGGTTCCATAAAAATAACACCGGAATTATTTATATCGAACAGAAAAGAGCGTTATAAAAAACTTTTTTCGGAATGGGATGAAATAAGTAAAACCACAAAAAAAACGGAAAAGCTTAAGAAAGATTTTGAAGAATTTATTTTAGAAAAGATTGATGATGATGTCCAGTTTTTATGGGAAACAAAACGATTAAAAGAACTGAGAAGAATGCTTGATTTTGAGAAAAAACCGGATGATGAAGAAACAAAATATATGGAATTTGGCAGAAAACCCAATGGCTTTACTGACAGAAGAGTGCTTCCGAGGCCTACGGAAATATAATACATTAGAAATGAAATAAAAATATGTAAAAGGTTACCATGAACTGGACAAAATTTACATTTGCAGCATTAAAATTTACCATTGAATTTCAGGATAATTTTCAGATGCCGGAATTTTTGGGCAATACACTGCGGGGTGGATTTGGACAGGTACTGCACCATTCCGTGTGCCCCTATAAGAAAACGGATTGTTATACCTGCTTTTATAAAGATAGTTGTGTCTATGCGTATATATTTAACAGTGTATTTTCTAAAAGATTACAAGCAGCCAAAAAAATGAAAAATTATCCCAGTCCCTTTACCATAGATCCTCCTTTTAATAATAAATCATATTATAAAAAAGGGAAAACGCTTGAATTTGAAATAATTATTGCCGGCAAAGCAGTAGATTACTTGCAATATTTCATTACCGGTTTCAAGAAACTGGGATCCAAAGGGATCGGTAAACATTACAGCAAGTATAAACTGTTAAAAGTAGTGTCTGCTTATGACCCCTCAACTATTTTGTATGATGCTGAATCTCAGCTTGTACAGGCTAATCATCTCATCACTTCCTTTGATGATTATCTAAACCAGAGCGAAAATACGACCGACCAAGTCGATACAATAGAAATTGAATTTCTCTCCCGAACCAGATTTCAAAAAAATTATGATAATGAGACAAAACCGGGAAACTTTGAAGTACTCATAGATCATATCATGGAAAGAATGACCCTGCTCAGTGAGCTATACTGTGACTATCAACCTGATATTCAAAAAGATACAATACTAACTGAAGCGTGTTCAGTAAAAACTGCACAGCAGGATTTAGATTGGGAAGATGTGGATTATACATCCGGTACCAGCAAGCGTAAATACTGGTATGGGGGATTTACCGGTAAAATACAATTTTCAGGTGATTTATCCAGCTTTGTACCCTTGCTTCGCTTTGGTGAAGTTTTTCATGTGGGGCATGGCACTACCCGGGGATATGGAAAATATAAACTTTTTCTTTAATCAAGTGAAGGACTGAAAATGAAAAGAATTTTAATATTGACGGTGGGAGGGTCATGTGATCCTATTATCAACGCTATTAAATTATATAATCCTGATTTTATCTATTTTTTAGCAAGTTCAGGGACAAAAGGAAGCGGAATTAGGATAAATAGTTCTGGTGATCCCTGCGCAGACAAAAAAATACGATGTCCTGATTGTGGTAATGATTTTTATTTAGGTAATCCAAAAGGAACATCCATCATTACTCAAACCAAACTTAAGGAAAACCAATATAAAATTATTTTAATAGACGATCCGGATAATCTGGATGGATGTTACACAAAGTTAAAAGAGATCAGAGAAGAAATCAATGAACTGTTTCCCAACTCAGAAGTCATTGCCAATTTTACCGGAGGAACAAAAGTCATGTCCGCGTCTTTGGCTTTTTTTGGGGTGATGAATCCGGAATGGAAGCTGTCTCTTAATATTGCAAAAAGAAAAAATGCAGTTAAAGTTACCAGTGGTGATATACCAGTTATAATCAATAAATGGCAGATATTCTGTGATCAGAAAATATCAGAAGCAAACCGGGCATTAAAAAAATATGATTATGAAACTGCTGAACATGTGTTTAAAGAATTCCTTATGCAGCCATTAGAACCTGAGTATCAGAAAAAATTGCAGGAATGGATTGATGTATGCAAATCGTTTACCTGCTGGGACAGATTTGATCATCAAGAAGCGCTTACATTACTTGATGCTTTTGGAAATCATTATGCAGAGTATATAATCATTCTTAAAAAATTATTAAAAAAGGATAAGAAATCTCAGGGCTATGAAATGGTGTCGGACCTCATCAACAACGCTGAAAGAAAAGCCACACAGGGCCGTTATGATGATGCAGTTGCCCGCTTGTACCGGGCTACAGAATTGTTTGCTCAGGTTCGATTGAAAACATTACTACCGCAGTCGGAATTTGGAAAATTCAAACTCACAGATCTGCCTATAGAACTGCAGCCTGATTATAAAAATCGTGTGCGGGAAAACCAGCAGTTGGTTCTTGGACTGTGTGAAGTGTATACCCTGCTTGACAATTTAGATGATACAGTAGGCAGCACATATAAAACAATGGAAAAGAAAATTTTAGATGCGTTATTAAAGCGGAATAATTCCATTTATGCGCATGGTATAACTCCTCTTTCCGAAAATGACTACAACACTGTTAAACAATCGCTATATTATTTAATGAACCAGGCTGCTAACGCTATTAATGTTGATTTAACCCAAAAGCAATTACCAGATTATCTGAAAGATGTCAACTAAACTTTACAAAAAAATTTATAATGTGAACACACTGTGGCGTGCCTGGAATCGTATTAATAAAAAAAGTAAAATGCACGGTATTGATGGTATTTCCGTCAAAGATTTTGAAAAACGTATAAATTTTTATTTACAACAAATAAGTAAACAATTAGAAAAAGGAACTTATACCCCTGAACCAGCTACCCGGTTTTATATACCTAAAGAAAATTCAAATAAAAACCGGCCCTTGTGTTTACCTGTAATTAAAGACAAGATTGTACAAGAGGCAGTACGAGGTGTTATAGAACCTCTTTTCAGTTTTGAATTTTGTGATTTTAGTTATGCATTTAGAGCTAACAAGGGCCCCAAAAAAGCTATTGGAAGAGTAAGTCATTATGTACGTCAAAAACATATCTGGACCGCTGTTATTGATATTGAAAACTTTTTTGGTACCATTGATCATAAGATTTTACTAAAATTTATATCACAAAAAATATACGAGCAGCCAATTTTACGATTGATAGAATTATGGTTAAAAAACGGGGTGATAGATCACGGCAAATGGCTTGATGTGGAGCAGGGAATTTCACAAGGAGGTGTGATATCACCATTGTTATCAAATATTTACTTGAATTCATTTGATCATGAAATGCACTCAAAAGGTTTTTCGCTCATCAGATATGCAGATGATATTATATTTATGGAAAAAAGCCGGAATGATGCAATAACTGCTATAAAAGAAGCTAAACATTTTTTAGAGAATAAACTGCATTTGTGCTTGAAATCCTCAACAACCACAATAAGTAAAGACACTAAGGGATTTATCTTTTTAGGCTACTTGTTTAAGGGAACACAAAGAATCATCGCACCGCAAAAGATGATTAAAATACAAAACAAACTGAAAAAAACAATACAAAAGAATATTCCCATAAAAAATATTATTGATCAATTAAATACCTCAATTACAGGATGGAGAAATTATTATAGTTCAGAAAATACACGAGAGCAAATGCTGTTTTTAAATGAGTTTCTTTTAAATGAATTTAAAAAAGGTCTGATTACAAAAAGAAAGAAAAAGAGTCTCTCTGAAAAAATTATCAGGCAGGAATTGTATCAACTTGAATTTTTTGAACCCTTAAAATTTTCAGATATGGAAAAATGTATTCAAAAACTTGTTAATACAAGTCGTTATAGTAAATTAGGAAAAACAAAAACCACTCAAAAAACTGTTAAAAAGACAATTGTTTCACAAAAACGCAAGTACGAAAAAATATTAGCTGAAGAGAGTGATCTGGTGATCTCAAAACCAGGTTACTTTATTGGTAAAACCAGCCGAAGGGTAGTCGTCAGAAGAAAGGGGAAAAATGTAAGAGAGATTCCATTCTTTAGGTTGAAAAATATTTTGATTACCAGCTATGGTATATCTTTTTCCAGCGATTTGATCAAATATTGCGCAAAAGAGGGAATACCAATTTCATTTTGTGATACCTATGGACGCCCTTATGCTCAACTTCTGTCCTCATCTTTGCCATTCTATAAACTAACTGTTCATCAAGTCAATGCAAATACAAATGAAAAAGGAATTTATTTAGCTCGTTGTTTCGCAACTGGAAAAATTAAGAATCAACTTAATTTGATCAAATATTATAATAAATACAAAAGGAGAAAAAACTCTGATTTTTCACGAAAAAGCAAGGAAGCTATAGTATCAATAGAATCAATCCTGAATAAATTAAAACAATTAACTGATAATTCCGATAATGAAAAAGCAATATCACAAATTATGGGATATGAAGGGCAGGCTGGCGCTGTTTACTGGCGGCTTATACAATGCTTACTTGGAAAGGATGTTTATTTTAAAGGCAGAGAACATAAAGGGGCAACCGATTTAGTTAATTCTATGCTGAATTATGGATACGGTATTCTCTACTCTGTGATTCACCAGGCTGCAGTTCTGTCCCGATTAAACCCCAATATCGGTTTTTTACATAAAGAACAGGCTGGAAAACCCACTCTTGTTTTCGATTTAATAGAGGAGTTCAGACAACCTGTCGTGGATAAGGTTACTTTTGCCATAATCCGTAAAAAAGAATCGGTTACCATGAAAGGTACAAAATTGAGTGAGACAACCCGTGAAAAAATCATACAAAATATTATGAATAAACTTAACACACCTGTTAGTTTCCGCGGTAAAAAAGTTCTTATGCGTGATGTAATTAAAAAGCAGGCACTCTCTGTAGCTCAATATCTTAATGGAACCGGAAAATACAAGCCATATATTGATAAATGGTAAATTATTTTGATCAAAAAAATACTTTTTTGGGAAATTTTTATTATGTATATTGTAATAAGTTATGATATTAGTGATGATCGCAGAAGAGCGAGAGTGTGTAATGAATTAAAAAATTACGCAAAACGGGTTCAGTATAGTGTTTTTGAATGTGATGTTAATAAAAACCAATTAAAAACCTTAAAAAGTAAATTAGGGAAAGAAATCAATAAAAGAAAAGACAGTATTCGGTATTATGCGATCTGCAATGCTTGTTTTGAAAAAATGGATTGTCAGGGGATCAATAAGTTATAAAGGTTCAGTTTATTTTCGAAAAAACAATTCATATCTAAAAAATGTGTTATACTATTAATAAACATAGAGTTAATTTGATTTTCAAAATAATTACTCTGCTAAAAAAGGATCTAAAATGTACAATTTGCCTGCCATTATAATAACTTTTTCGAAATACAGATTTTTTATTCATAATGAGGTGTTTAATTGAATATAAAAAACAATAACTTAACTAAATGTATTATTTTATAATCAAAGGCTTTTTTCGAAAATGATATTAGTTAAAAAAAATCAAATTCCTTTTCGAAGTTATGTTATCATAAAAAACAATGGTTTAAACTATTTTCATGTTTAGTTTATAGAATTTAAGTAGAACACTTAGGTTGATTTTCGATAAATTTGAGGATATGGATATAAATTATTGTAAATACAAATTTTATTTTTATTGGGATCTTTTGTACTATTCATTAGCATTTCCGTAAGTTAAATAAAACTGAGGATTTATTTACAGTATGACCCGTAAAGGGAATTGAGACCATAATTATGTCAATCATACCATCAAATCTTACGAAATAATATTTATTTACAGTATGACCCGTAAAGGGAATTGAGACAATTTGTTGAGAAACTATTGTTCCCCAACAAATTCAAATATTTATTTACAGTATGACCCGTAAAGGGAATTGAGACCAACTTAAGTTCTTCTTGGTTAGCAATTGTTTCCCAGGATTTATTTACAGTATGACCCGTAAAGGGAATTGAGACAAGTAAGCTCAATAATTCTTTCCCCTTTTTTGAGAACTTCATTTATTTACAGTATGACCCGTAAAGGGAATTGAGACGGAAATCATCAATTTTAAAGTTTAATTCAAAATATATTTATTTACAGTATGACCCGTAAAGGGAATTGAGACAAACTTCTGGAAAAGCAAATTTACAAAACAATATCCATTTATTTACAGTATGACCCGTAAAGGGAATTGAGACTCCAATAATAATAGCAATAAATAAAATCAGAAATATTTATTTACAGTATGACCCGTAAAGGGAATTGAGACAAATAACATACCCTATGGTCGCGACTATTAATAAACTATTTATTTACAGTATGACCCGTAAAGGGAATTGAGACAATACTGGATAGCTTCCTCGACACCGAACATGTTCTTATTTATTTACAGTATGACCCGTAAAGGGAATTGAGACGCTACTATTAATAACATACGACCTCCTTTTAATGTTCTATTTATTTACAGTATGACCCGTAAAGGGAATTGAGACGTTATACAATCTCTATCACTTTTTCCATTAACAGAAACAGTATTTATTTACAGTATGACCCGTAAAGGGAATTGAGACTATTGCTCCTGGGATAAATCTCTAATATATATCCATTTCTCTCTATTTATTTACAGTATGACCCGTAAAGGGAATTGAGACCTTTTTCAGCTCTATCACATTTTGTGCGAGAGAGCGACAGAAATTTATTTACAGTATGACCCGTAAAGGGAATTGAGACATAAAATCCTTTTCGGATCCATGATTTTTGTTCTGCTAATTTTTCTGCTTATTTATTTACAGTATGACCCGTAAAGGGAATTGAGACAAACCAAATCCTGATGAGACCACTGATCTTTATCATCATTTATTTACAGTATGACCCGTAAAGGGAATTGAGACAAGTTCTTCTTGGTTTTGGTTAGCAATTGTTTCCCAGGGATTTATTTACAGTATGACCCGTAAAGGGAATTGAGACGAAGAACTTTTTCAAGATCTTTAAGTCTCTTTTTTTTATTTATTTACAGTATGACCCGTAAAGGGAATTGAGACATAAGTGTATCCGGTTTCTTCCAATTCCTTTTCAGAAATTTATTTACAGTATGACCCGTAAAGGGAATTGAGACTTTTCTCTTTTTCTGCTTTTTTAATCTTCTCTTCTCATTTATTTACAGTATGACCCGTAAAGGGAATTGAGACAAATAACATATCCTATAGTTGCAACTATTAATAAATTTATTTACAGTATGACCCGTAAAGGGAATTGAGACAGAGACCGCCAGAATAGCAGTCGTAGGCATCGGCCAGGCGGATTTATTTACAGTATGACCCGTAAAGGGAATTGAGACAGCAATATTTTCGCGTTCTCCTCTCCAATGATGTTGATTTATTTACAGTATGACCCGTAAAGGGAATTGAGACAGAATTCATAAACCTTCCTCCTTTAAATTGTTAATCTATTTATTTACAGTATGACCCGTAAAGGGAATTGAGACCAGTTTACTTTGCCACGTTCTTTGCCGAATAACTCCTTGTATTTATTTACAGTATGACCCGTAAAGGGAATTGAGACATTTTTTTATAGGAAATAAGACAGATATGCTTATTATAAATTTATTTACAGTATGACCCGTAAAGGGAATTGAGACATTTGGAAACAATGTCTTTTTAGCCATTAATCAGCATGCTTATTTATTTACAGTATGACCCGTAAAGGGAATTGAGACAACCACATCAGTAATCAGTCTGAAATATTGGCAACGAAACATAAAATTTATTTACAGTATGACCCGTAAAGGGAATTGAGACTGTCTGAGTAAAACTTGCTACGCTGCTCATTAAAAATTTATTTACAGTATGACCCGTAAAGGGAATTGAGACCTTTTAAATCAGATTTTTTAAGTAAAATCTTTTTGACAATTTATTTACAGTATGACCCGTAAAGGGAATTGAGACTTTTAATCGCCTCAGTGTTTTTAAGAATTTTTTCTTGAAATTTATTTACAGTATGACCCGTAAAGGGAATTGAGACTAATCCGTCCTGAAAAGAACCATTAACAATAATTAAATTGTATTTATTTACAGTATGACCCGTAAAGGGAATTGAGACAATCTTTTCTCCTGACTCATCCCATGCGGTAATTATATCATTTATTTACAGTATGACCCGTAAAGGGAATTGAGACTTCTAGGTAACCTCTTTGAATTAAATATTCTTCTGAATGAATTTATTTACAGTATGACCCGTAAAGGGAATTGAGACATAAGGTACCCCACCACTGCAAAAGCCGAAATTCCGAGTATTATTTATTTACAGTATGACCCGTAAAGGGAATTGAGACATGTTAATTGAATTACTGTAAGTTCTTTAACTTTAGCAGCAATTTATTTACAGTATGACCCGTAAAGGGAATTGAGACGCTGCTGGGGATGTCTCCCGCTTGGGTTAGTATTTTATTTATTTACAGTATGACCCGTAAAGGGAATTGAGACAACTCTGAAATCGCACTCCTTGCTTTCTCAGCAATTTATTTACAGTATGACCCGTAAAGGGAATTGAGACTATTATATTTATCATTTTAATCCTCCTCATTTTTTTTAATTTATTTACAGTATGACCCGTAAAGGGAATTGAGACAAAAAAAAGGAGACGGTGATTACAAAAAACCTCCCGAAGATATTTATTTACAGTATGACCCGTAAAGGGAATTGAGACAAAGAGTATGAAACATTTTAACCTCCATTTTTTATTATTTATTTACAGTATGACCCGTAAAGGGAATTGAGACAAAGAGTATGAAACATTTTAACCTCCATTTTTTATTATTTATTTACAGTATGACCCGTAAAGGGAATTGAGACATGACGGTGTCGTCCTCTATCTGAATATGGTAATATAATTTATTTACAGTATGACCCGTAAAGGGAATTGAGACACATACATAGTTATTATTAGTGCTATGATAATGTTGATATTTATTTACAGTATGACCCGTAAAGGGAATTGAGACTTTTCTCTATGTCTTCTGCAACAGACCTAACCTCACTAATTTATTTACAGTATGACCCGTAAAGGGAATTGAGACACATACATAGTTATTATTAGTGCTATGATAATGTTGATATTTATTTACAGTATGACCCGTAAAGGGAATTGAGACTATTTTATGTACTGTAGTTTACGTCCTTGAAAATACCTTTTTATTTATTTACAGTATGACCCGTAAAGGGAATTGAGACTCTTTTTAAGAAATCTGTCTCTTCCTGAGACAAAAAATTTATTTACAGTATGACCCGTAAAGGGAATTGAGACACAAAGGCATATATGGCTATCAATAACATAACTTTCTATTTATTTACAGTATGACCCGTAAAGGGAATTGAGACAGGTTTACTATACATTTTAACCTCCTTATTTTAAATTTATTTACAGTATGACCCGTAAAGGGAATTGAGACTCTTCTCGAGCCTGACCCCATAAAGAGATCAACCTATTTATTTACAGTATGACCCGTAAAGGGAATTGAGACTTTCATGGAAAACCATAAACACCCAACTTCTTTCATATTTATTTACAGTATGACCCGTAAAGGGAATTGAGACGTTCATCTGTCCATTGAGTAGATTTCTTACCAGACTATTTATTTACAGTATGACCCGTAAAGGGAATTGAGACCCGTAACTCTTCCTGAATTCCTTAAAGAAGTTTTCATTTATTTACAGTATGACCCGTAAAGGGAATTGAGACAAAATTGAATCAACAATATCCCGTCCACCAAGTTTCTTATTTATTTACAGTATGACCCGTAAAGGGAATTGAGACTTTTCTCGACCATAAAGA
>CAZETW010000014.1:0-43244 GCA_964515295.1 uncultured bacterium
CTTTTTTTATTGTTTTATATCTTTATAATTTATATTTTCTTATTAGAAAGGAGTTTATTATGAAGGCAATGGTTATAAAAAAAGTCTCAGATTTTGATAAGACCAGTACACCTCTTGAAATGGTTGATTTACCGGTTCCTGAACCAGATAAAAATGATATTTTAATAAAGGTAAAAACTTGCGGAGTCTGTCATACTGAAATTGATGAGATTGAAGGCCGGACTCCTCCTCAGAAATTTCCTTTAGTACCGGGACATGAAATTATAGGAAGAATAGAAGAGGTCGGTTCAGAAGTTGAACGGTTTAAAGGCGGAGAAAGAGTTGGAGTAGGGTGGATATTTTCTTCTTGCCTGAATTGTCAATTTTGTAATGATGGTAATGAAAATCTCTGTGAAGATTTTTTAGCTACAGGAAGAGATGCAAATGGGGGATATGCAGAATATATGGTAGTAAATGAAAATTTTGCATTTGCAATTCCGAAAACATTTAGTGATTCTGAAGCTGCTCCTTTAATGTGTGCAGGAGCTATTGGGTATCGTTCACTTAACCTCACTAAAATCAGTAACGGAGAAAAAATTGGGTTAACAGGATTTGGCGCTTCTGCCCATCTAGTCCTGAAGATGGTAAAATATATTTATCCAGATACTGATATTTATGTTTTTGCCAGAAATAAACAAGAAAGAAAATTTGCCAGACAGTTGGGAGCAGTATGGACCGGAGATACTGAAGAAATGTCTCCGGTAAAACTCCACGCTGTCATTGATACAACCCCTGTCTGGAAACCAGTTGTAGAAGCTTTGAAAAATTTATATGCAGGTGGCCGATTGGTTGTGAATGCAGTACGTAAGGAAGAAGGTGATAAAGAATATCTTTTACGTTTGGATTATACCAGGGATATTTGGATGGAAAAAGAGATTAAAAGTGTAGCTAATGTTGCAAGGAGTGATATAAGTGGTTATCTTAAGCTTGCTGCTGAAATGTCAGTAAAACCTGAGGTTCAGGAATATCCCCTAAAAGAAGCAAATAAAGCATTAACTGAATTAAAAGCCGGGGGGGTGAGAGGTGCTAAAGTTTTAACTATTGAATAATTTTTTATTGTTCAATTAATATATCAATATTTTTTTTCATTCTTTGAAAATGAGAACCTTTCCAGAAAATTTTATTACACTTGGAACATCTGTAAAATTCATTATAATATTTTTTTGTTTTGGGTAAAAGCTGATCAATTATTTCTTTCTTGTCAACTAATTTCATTATTCCGTTACATTCAATACATCTTGTGAAAGGTTTGATCTGGTCTTTAAGATCAAAACGTCTGATAATTTCCTGTAGCTGTTTGTCGGGATCAGTATTCCTTATCCAGTAACCATGAGTAACCGTTTTGTTTTTTAGAAGTGATTTGTCCCGGGTTAGAATAATTCGATGTTCTTCGATGGAAATTTTGATTATTTGTTTATCTTTATAATAGTTGTTTTTATATAAAGTATCAAATCCTAACATACGAAGTTTCTTTGCCAGTTTGCCTAATTGTGTGTCAAGTATAAACTGAGTATTCCTTAATGGTTGAGGATGTAGTTTTATTAGTGGTGAAATATCCAGACTTTCAAACACAGGATACACAGATACAAAGTCTGCATTTTGAAGATGATAGTCAAAATCCACTGATTTGCCATTAACTAAAATTAATTCTACTTCAGTATGAGGTATACCTATAGCTTCGATAGTATCTTTAACAGAGGGATTATCCTTAAATTTATACAAGAATGTTCTTTTTTTATGTTTAAGAGGAAGGAAATCATTTAATTCCTGATAAAATCGAAATTTTGCAGAATTAACTGACATGTATTATGTGGTAATGATAATTTGTTATAAATTATTTTTGCATCATTATATGTGCAAAAACACATGCGTCATTTATTGCATGATCAATCTTACAATATTCATTCGGGCTGTGGAGTGTGTCATCAAGATTACTCCAGCACACAGCAGGTAAGCCGGTTCTTCTAAAATAGGCAGCAACAGTGCCTCCGCCTATTCCCAGAGGTTTAGCATTTTTCCCCTGTACATCTTTAACTGCTTTTTTGATTGCCTTAACAACCGGTGCGTCAGCAGATGTAGGAGCAGGTGCTTCAACATACTGAGGGAAAGATATTGTTATCTTTACTTTAAATTTTTTCTCAATGTCTTTTTTAAATTTATTTATTTGTGTTTTTATTTTATTTAGGGAATAAGAAGGGAGGATCCTGCAGTCAAAATAAATGATATCCTCACCAGGTATAGTGTTTACATTAGGAACATTATTTTCTTTTTTTGTGGGTTCAAAAGTCGAAATAGGGGGATCATAGAGTTTATCTTTTTTATTGTATATATCATAAAGCTGATTCATCTTTACTATCAGATGAGCAGATGCTTTATGAGCATTGATTCCTTTTTCAGGAGTGGAAGCGTGTGTTTGTTTACCCTGAATAACACATTTAGCCCAAAGTATTGATTTTTCAGCAACTTCTATTTCGACTCCCTCAGGATCTCCGGCATCAGGAATTAATATTAAGTCATTTTTGCTGAACAGATCCGGTTTTTCTTTCAGTACGTGCTGTATACCATATTTTGATCCATTTTCTTCATCAGCAACAATTGCCAGTCCAATGGTATATTCCGGCATCATCTTTAACTCTTGTAAAGCCTTTAAAGTCATTAAAGCAGAGACAAGTGCCTGTTGATTATCTTCAGTTCCCCGGCCATACAATTTACCGTCTTTCTCTACCACTTTATAAGGATCACTGTCCCATTTAGATTCATCTCCTGGAGGAACGACATCCATATGAGACATTATCCAGATTGTCTTTTTATCAGATTTACCTTTAAATTTAACAATTAAATTTGGTCTGTATCCTGGTTCAACTCTCTCATCAGGAGCATTTATCTTTTCTATTGAATCATAATTGAAATCATTAATAACAGTTTCAATGAACTTTGCTTTTTCTGCTTCACCATTACCATTGCTTTCCGGAGCAAGAGCTGGAATAGCAGTAAGTTTTGTTTGTATATCAACTAAAAAATTTTTATACGTTTTTATTTTATTTATAATTTTTTCCAAGTTTTCATCAATCATATCTTCCTCCAAGTTTTATTAAAAATATAAATAGAATTTAATAAAGAAACAAGATATTAAAAAAAAATGTAATAAAAAATTTGCTTTTTAATTTTTTTTTTAATAATTTATTTGCATTATTGGCCCCAGTAGCTCAGGAGGATAGAGCACCGGTTTCCTAAACCGGGTGTCGCAGGTTCGAATCCTGCTTGGGGTACATTAATTAAAATTATTAATTAATTATTTTGATGGGGGCAGTATGAAAGATATGAAAGAAAAGATATTAATCGTAGATGATGTGGATACAATTGCCCGTGTCTATGCTCGTTTTTTGGAAAAAAAGGGATATACTGTTGAGATTGCTTTTAATGGTGAAGAGGCAATGGAAACATGGGAAAAGTTTCACCCGGATTTGGTTATAACTGATATTCGAATGCCAACCATGAGCGGTTTTGAATTAGCTAATAATTTACGCAAAAAAAATTCACGTCAAAAAATCATATTAATGACTGGATATGCAAATGAGGCTGAAGTACTTGCACAACAGGAAGATCATGGGTTCCCGTTTTTTACAAAACCGGCAGATCTACAAACAACTGTATTCGAACTGGTAAAAAAAGTATTGAGCGAGTAACATTTATTTTTTGGGGAGAATATGCTTAAGCCACGTAAAAGATTAACAAAACGTGAAATTAAGGAAGATCCACTGGTTACAAAATATGTACAGACAAAGCAATTCTGGTTACATCATCAGAAGGAGTTTAATATTATTATTGGTGTAATTGCTGTTGTGGTTATTGTAGGTTTTCTGATGATAAAAAGTAAAAAGAGTGCAGAAGTTAAAGCAAGTTCAAAACTGGCGATACCTGAAACCTTTTATCATCTAAGGGATTATGAAAGATCTGTACCTGAATTAGAAACTATCGTGGAACAGTATCCTGGAACTCATTCTGCAGGAATGGCAGTTTTTTTTCTTGCAAATATACATTATGATCAGAAAGAATATGAAAAGGCAAATGATTATTATGATATTTATTTAGATCATTATTCTGATGATGATATCTTTATCTCTTCCAGTTTAGCTGGGAAAGCAGCATGTATGGAAAATATGAAAGATTATAAACAGGCTGCAGAATTGTATTATAAAGCAGCAAAAAAATTTCCTGATTTATTTACAAGTCCGTATAATGCAATGAACGCTATACGATGTTATAAGTTTGCAGGATTAAAAGATAAAGCAAAAGAGCTCAGTAAATATGTAATAAACAAGTATCCTGATACTCCAATTGAACAAAAGGCCCAATATTTTGTAAAAGTATTATAAGCAAGAAATAAATTTTATTTCTTGCAATTTTAGAATTTTTTTTTTATATTAATGTATCTAGTGGGTTTATTACCCACTTTTTTTATGGGAAAAAATGGATATGTTTGATAAAAAAATATATAAAAAGGTAGAAAATGTAATTACTGAACAAGGTGTAGAGCTGGTTGATTACAACATATCGGAAAATTCGGTAATAAAATTTTTTATTGATAAACGAGGTGGGGTTACATTGGATGAATGTGAAGCAGTAAGTAAAAAGATATCAGAAATTTTCGATACATATGAAGAAATGGTTGAGTTTAATTCCTACAGACTGGAAGTTTCTTCGCCTGGTGAAGATTACCTCCTTAAGAACAGTAATGATTTTTTAAGAAAGATTGGAGAGAAAGTTATAGTTACCTATTACGAGGGAGAAGAAGAGAAAAGAATAACCGGAGAGATAAACAAAGTTGATGATGATAACCTCGAGCTTAATCAAGGTGATACAGTAGTAAGCATTAACTTTTATAGTATTGTAGATGGTAAATTAAAGTATGATTTTTAAATAAGGATAATTGAATGAATATCAATATTGTTGAAGCAGTTAAAGAAATTGCAAAACAGCGAAATATTGATCGTAGTATTGTCAGCGATATTTTAGAAGATCTTTTTCTGAATATGATAAGAAAGAAGTATGGAACAGATGAGAATTTTGATTTATTTGTTAATATTGATAAAGGTGAGGTTGAGATATATCAGTTAAAGACTATTGTTGATACTGTCAAAGATCCTGTAAACGAAATTTCATTGGAGGATGCAAAAAAACTGGAACCTGATTTAGAACTGGGGGATGAATTTGTAGAAATAATTGATCCAATGAAATTTGGTAGAAGATTAATTAACTCAGCAAAACAAAGTTTAAATCAAAAAATACGACAAGCTGAAAAAGAAATGTTATATGATGAATTTAAAGATCGTATTGGTGAGATTATTATTGGTGATATTAGGCAAGTAAACAGACAGGAAGTTTTGGTATATATTGATAATATGGAAGTAAGTCTGAAAAAATCAGAACAAATTCCTAACGAACGGTATTATCGGGGTGATACAATTCGAGCAGTCATAAAAGATGTGACTAAAACAAACAGAGGACCAGAGGTAATAATATCCAGAACTGATCCCCAGTTCCTGCTTCGTTTATTTGAAATAGAGGTGCCTGAGATTTATGATGGAATTATTGAAGTAAAAGCGATATCTCGATATCCTGGTGAGCGAGCAAAAATTGCAGTTTTTTCCAACGATCAGCGTATAGATGCGGTTGGTGCTTGTGTAGGATTAAAAGGAGTGAGAATACAAGCAATTGTAAGAGAATTGAATAATGAAAAGATTGATGTTATCAATTGGAACAATGAGCCACAGATATTTATCAGCAGAGCGTTAAGTCCTGCTAAACCAGTTTTTGTGGAGGTTCATGATGATGATAAAACCGCTACAGCGGTTATCCCAGATGATCAAATATCATTAGCAATTGGAAAAGGGGGGCGCAATCGACAGCTTGCATCTCAGCTTACCGGCTTTGAAATTACTACTATCAAAGAGTCAGAGTTCGCAGAAGGTGAAGAAAAAGAAGAAAAGCTTTATCTATCAGATGTGTCTGAACTTTCAAAAACAATTATTAAAAAGTTGAATGCTGCAGGTTATGAAACAGCGGATGAAGTTTTAGATGCAGGGAAAGAACAATTATTAGAAGTAAGGGGTTTTGGTGAAAAAACCATCAATAAATTATTTGATACACTGAATTCATATTATGAAGAATAATAATTATTAAATTTAACTAAGGGGTTTTCTTGAGCAAGAGTAAGAAAAACAAGGAAAGAATCTACAGGGTTGCAAAAGAATTTCATCTTTCCAATGAAGAACTCATTGATTTTTTAAAAAGTCATAATTTTAGAGTTCGAAATCAGATGTCCCAAGTAACCGATGAGATGTATGAATTAATAAAGTCTCATTTTGCCCGGGAAAAGACCGAACAAGCACCAAAAGAATCTGATTTTAAGAGAAAAATAGAAGAAAAGAAAATTGAAGAAGAAGCAAGAAAACAAGCAATTCGTCAGGAAATAGAAGATGTTATACAGCGATCTAAAGCTGAAGTTGGTGTAACAGAAAAAAAGGATAAAGATAGAGAAAGAAAAAAAGAAAAAGAATTAAAGCCGAGTGTGACTGAAACTGAAGAAAGTGTCAAAGCAGGCAAAGAAGATATTTTCCAGGAAGCAGATATAGAGAAACAAAGACCATTAACTAAAAAGAAGATCAAGGAAAAGAAAGAAGAGAAAAAGAAGGAAGAGAGGAAAAAAGAAGAAGTTCAGAAACCTAAACGTCATCTAAAACGAAGACCTGTAAAGAAAAAACCAGAGATCAAGACGGAAGAAAAAGTTACAGCTAAGAAATCAGCTGAAAAAGAATCAAAAGCTGCAAAACCGGTAAGTGAAAAAGAAAAAAAGAAAAAAGTTAAAGGTCGTAAAAAGAAGAAAATTGTTAGAAGAGATAAGAAAGAGATAGAAGCTTCCATTAAAAAAACCTTTGCTAAAATGGGCGATACTCCTAAGAAGAGAAAGTATAAAAAGAAGAAGAAAACTGAGCAGGGAGAAGAAACCGGAGAAAGGAATGTCATTAAAACAACAGAGTTTGCTACAGTCTCAGAATTGGCTAATTTAATTGATGTCGACCCAGGAGAAATTATATCTATTTGTATGTCTCTGGGTATGATGGTGACAATAAATCAGCGTTTGGACAGAGATACTATTTTGATGGTTGCGGATGAGTTTGATTATGATGTGGAATTTGAGACTGAATACGGTGAAGATAAAGTTGAATTATTGGAAGAAGAGGAAGAGGAGGATACTGAATTACTTGAGGAACGCCCACCCGTGGTAACCATTATGGGACATGTTGACCACGGAAAAACTTCTTTGCTGGATCATATAAGACAAAGTAGTGTTATTACTGGTGAGTCCGGAGGAATAACTCAGCATATAGGTGCCTATGAAATCACTCATAAGAAAAGGAAAATTGTTTTTCTGGATACACCCGGTCATGAGGCTTTTACTGCAATGCGGGCAAGAGGCGCAAAGGTAACAGATATTGTAGTACTGATTGTAGCAGCTGATGATGGTGTTATGCCCCAGACAGTTGAGGCTATAAATCATGCAAGGGCTGCCGGTGAATCAGGAGTTCCTATTATTGTTGCAATAAATAAGATTGACAGACCTGATGCAAATCCTAATGAGGTGAGAAAGCAGTTAGCTGAACAAAATATTCTGGTTGAAGAGTGGGGTGGTAAGATACAGGATGCGGAAATATCAGCAAAAACAGGTGATGGAGTAAATCAACTTCTTGAGAAAATATTACTGGAAGCTGAAATGTTGGAGCTAGAGGCTAATCCGAAGGCAAAACCAAGAGGAGTGATTATTGAGGCGGAAATGATTAAAGGGAAAGGGGTTGTTTCAACAATCTTGGTTAACAAAGGAACCCTGAAAGTAGGCGATATATTTGTAGCTGGTCAATTTAACGGAAGGGTCAGAGCGCTTTATGATGAAAATAATAAAAAGGTTAAGAAAGCCGGGCCTTCCAAACCTGTACAGGTATTAGGATTTACTGGTATACCACAGGCAGGTGATTCTTTTGTGGTTGTGGATTCTGAACAAGAGGCAAAGAGAATATGTAATAAACGCCAGCAATTAAGAAGAGAACAAAGTTTTCGTCAGGTTAAAAGAACGACCCTGGATCAAATATCGAAAGAAATATCAGAGGGTAAACTTAAAGAATTATCGTTACTGATAAAAGGTGATGTTGATGGTTCAGTTGAAGCTATTGCCGACTCATTAATGGCGCTTTCTACAGATGAAGTAGGAGTAAAAATAGTGCATAAGGGTGTGGGAACCATAGTCGAGTCAGATGTTCTGCTTGCTGAGACATCAAATGCAGTTATTATTGGATTTCAAGTAGATATCAACATAAAAGCAAGGGAGCTTGCCAGAGAAGAGAATGTTGATATCAGACGCTATGAAGTAATCTATGATATTGTAAATGATGTAAAACTTGCCTTATCTGGTCTGTTGGAACCTGAGAGAAATGAAGAAATTATAGGTTCTGCTGAAATTCGAAAAATATATAAATCTTCAAAAACAGGATTAATTGCCGGATGTTATATGATAGATGGTATAGCACGGCGAGGTAGTTTAGTTCGTTTGATTCGTGGTCAAGATGTTGTCTATGAGGGCAAGGTAGATTCTTTGAAACGATTTCAGGATGATGTGAAAAAAGTTGACAGCGGCTATGAATGTGGAATCGTGCTGGATGATTATGACGATATTCAGGAAGGAGATACAATGGAATTCTATAAAATCGTTGAGAAAGCAAGGACTCTGTAAATGTTTGTAGGAACAATTCAAATAGAATTGTTTCTCTCAGAATCTGATTCATTAAAAGGGAAACGCTATATATTACAAAGTTTAAAAAAAAAGTTACGAAATAAATTTAATATATCAATTGCTGAAGTAGATTTTCATGATAAATGGCAGCGTTCCCACCTTGGTATTGCATTAGTATCTTCTGACAGAAAATTTATTGATCAAGTATTTTCACAAGTCTTAAATTTTATCGATAATGAATTTAGGGTAGAAATTATAGATTCATTCACAGAAATATTATAGGTTTACATAATGGGGAAAAAAAGGGAAAATAGAGTATGTTCACTCTTACAGAGTGAAATAAGCAGAATAATATTAACAAAAATTAAGGATCCGCGTGTCGGATTTGTTACTATTACCGATGTAGAGATTAGTGGAGATTTAAAAGAAGCTAAAATTTTTACAAGTATTTTTGGAAATCAGAGAGAAAAGGAAGTCTCTTTAAAAGCATTAAATCATGCTGTTCCATTTATAAAAAATCAGCTGAATAAATCAGTTGAAATGAAATTTATTCCTACATTACAATTTATATTAGATGAGGGATTGGAAAAAACTGACAGGATCAGTCGGGTTTTAAAGAATATTGATCATAATCTGGATGATAATAACAATTAAATCATTATGAAAAATCAGGTACATAATACTTATTCTGAAGTACAAACCTATATTAAAAATTCAGATGATTTCTTGATTACTACTCATATTAATCCTGATGGAGATGCTATTACATCAGTATTATTGATTGCTGTAATTCTGGATCATTTTGAAAAAAAGTACAGGATTGTTATAAATGATCCGGTACCTCATAAATTTGATTTTTTATCTGATGTTGAGAAAATTGAATGTTTTAACAGTAAAAACAGTTATGAATATAATAATTTAATTGTTTTAGATGCCTCAGATTTAGATCGAATTGGAAGATTAAAAGATACTATTATTCATCCTGCTGATATTAACATTATAAATATTGATCACCATACAAGTAATGTATATTTTGGCTTACTTAATCTAGTTGAACCTGATAAAAGTAGCACAGTCGAAATAGTATATAATATATTTTCTGCGTTTGAAATTCCATTAACCAAGGATACTGCTACGTTTATCTATACTGGTATAATGTGTGATACCGGACGTTTTCTTTTTCCTAATACCACTAGCAATTCATTTAAAGTAGCTGCTCATATGATAACAGCTGGAGCCGAACCCCATGAAATAGGAAGAAATATATACTATAGAGTATCTCCTGATTCCATGCATGTACTCTCCAAAGCATTGACGACTTTAGATTTCCATTTTAATGATAAAGTATCATCAATGTATTTAACCCGGAATTCGTTTTCCAATAATAATAAGATTGATACTGAAGGTTTTGTTGATTATCTTATGACAATAGACAGAACAGAGGTTCAGCTTTTTTTTCAGGAAATTGAAAAGAATACTTTCAAACTTTCACTGAGGTCCAGAAGTTATGTTGATGTTAATGCAGTTGCTAGAAAATTTAATGGGGGAGGGCATCTCAGGGCCTCTGGCTGTCATATAAGTGGGAATATTGAGGATGTAAAAAAGAAGGTCCTTGATGTTATAAAGAATTATATTTAAGAGATTCATTTGCTGAATTATAAATAATTGGATTTAGCTGTCGTTATTATACAGGGAAATATGTAAGTTTAAAGAATGAAAGTCTATCAATCATTAGCAGAAATAAAAGAAAATAAAAATTCTGTAATTACTGTAGGGAATTTTGATGGTGTTCATCGCGGACATTTAAGGATAATTGAAAGATTAATACAAAAGACCAGGAGGATTAACGGCAGGAGTGTTGTGATTACTTTTAATCCCCACCCTCAGACAGTTAAATCAAAACAGAATGATTCTTTTGCACTGCTGACTCCTCTTAAAGAAAAGATTGAGCTTTTAGAGAATACGGGAATTGATATTCTGTTAGTGCTTCATTTTGATAAACATTTAGCCGGAATGAAAGCAGAAGATTTTATAATTAATATTTTAAAAGAAAAAATTGGAGCCAAATATTTAATTATTGGATTTAATCATTCTTTTGGTACTCATCGGTCTGGAGATGTAAATTTATTACAACAGTTAAGTGGTGAGCATAATTTTTTTGTGGAACTGGTAAAACCCTATAAAATTGATAAATTTGTTGTCAGCAGTACAAAGATAAGGGATTTGTTGAAAAAAGGCAAAGTAAAGCTGGCTAACAATATGCTGGGAAGGAATTATTCCTTAAAAGGAACAGTAATTACTGGTAAAAAATTTGGACAACAGATAGGATTTCCTACAGCAAATATAAACATTGAAAGTCAATCTAAATTAATTCCCATGAATGGAGTTTATGCTGTCATTGTTTCAGATAATATGCAAAAAAGAGAAGGGACAGTTTATATAGGAAAATGTCCGACTTTAAATGGGGAAAAAAGAATGGTTGAAATTTATTTACATGATTATAATGGGGATTTATATGGGAAGAATTTAAAAATTGAATTTTTGGAATATATCAGAGAAGAAAAAAAATTCAATTCAATAGATGAATTAAAAGAAAATATAAAGAATGATATTAACAAAACAAAGAATATACTAAGTTTAGGTAGGAGGCAATAATGTCTATTACAAAAGAAGTAAAACGTGAGATCGTAACAAAATATGGTAATGATGTAAGTGATACCGGTAATGCTTCTGTTCAGATAGCCTTATTAACAGAACGAATTAATCACTTAACTGGACATTTAAAGGAACATAAAAAGGATAACCATTCCAGGAGAGGATTACTGAAAATGGTTGGGAAAAGGCGAAGATTATTAGATTATATTATTAAAAATGATATTGATGAGTACAGAAAAATTATCAAAGAACTTAATATACGACGTTAAGTATCAGTATATTAGAAATAACAAGGAGTTTGTATGATCACTACAAAAGAAATAATGGTGGGTGAATCAACACTCACAATAGAGACTGGTAAAATAGCAAAACAAGCAGATGGATCTGTATTAGTACGATATGGTGATACAGTAATACTGGCCACTGCTGTGGCATCAAAAGAACCAGTAGAAAATAGAGGGTTTTTCCCTTTAACAGTAGAATATCGTGAAAAAAGTTATGCTGCTGGTAAGATCCCAGGTGGATTTTTTAAAAGAGAGGGAAGGCCTCAGGAAAAAGAGGTGTTAAGTGCGCGGCTCATCGATCGTCCTATTCGTCCTTTATTTCCTAAAGAATTTATGCATGAAGTCCAAATAGTAATAACTGTTCTCAGCTCAGATAAGGAAAATGATCCTGATGTTCTGGGAACCATAGGAGCTTCCACTGCATTGATGATATCTGATATTCCTTTTAATGGACCTGTTGCTTCAGTCAGAGTTGGCCGGGTTGATGGTGAACTGATTATTAATCCTATATTTTCTCAACTTGAAAACAGTGATGTTGATATTGTCATTGCTGCATCTGAAGATGCTATTGCTATGGTTGAAGGAGAATCCAGAGAGATCAGTGAAGAGGAACTTGTTGAAACACTTGAATTTGGTCATGAAGCAATCAAAAAGATTATACAATTAGAAAAAGAAATAATCAAGGAAGTTGGAAAGGAAAAACGTAAAGTTGAAGCTGCAGAAGTTGATCAGGATCTGGTTAAAAAAGTAAGGAAGAATGTTTTACCTCAACTTGCAGAGAACCTGAAAATTAAGGGAAAGATTGAGCGGAGTACATTAAAACATGAGATATTACGATCACTTCAGGAATCATTACAAGAAGAATATCCGGAGCAGGAATTGATTATCAGTGAAATTTTTTATGATATTGAGAAAGAACTGATTCGTAATATGATTTTTCAGGAAAAAGTAAGAATTGATGGAAGAGGATATGATGATATACGGAAAGTAGAATGTGAAGTTGCCTTACTTCCCAGAACTCATGGATCTGCACTTTTTACCAGAGGTGAAACCCAGTGTCTGGCAGCAACTACATTAGGAACGAAAGTTGATGAACAGAAAATAGAACGATTGGAGGGTTCATCCTGGAAAAGTTATACGCTTCACTATAATTTTCCCCCCTATAGTGTAGGAGAAATCAAATTTTTTAGAGGTCCGGGAAGAAGAGAGATCGGACATGGAAATCTTGCTGAACGGGCGTTGAAGCCAGTAGTTCCAGTTGATGATCTGTTTCCTTATACTATAAGAGTTGTCTCTGATGTTATGGAATCAAATGGTTCTTCTTCCATGGCAACTGTTTGTGCTGGATCACTTGCTTTAATGGATGCCGGTGTGCCAGTAAAATTACCTGTAGCTGGTATTGCCATGGGGATGGTGAAAGAAGATAATAACGTTGCAATCCTCACTGATATCCTGGGAGACGAGGATCACTGTGGGGATATGGATTTTAAAGTAGCAGGTACACGAAATGGGATAACAGCGTTTCAGATGGATATAAAAATTGCCGGTATATCATCTGAACTTATGAAAAAAGCCTTAGATAAAGCACATGATGCACGTATGAAATTACTGGATATCATGAATAAGACTATTGAGAAACCCAGAGAAGATATTTCTTTTTATGCTCCCAGAATTCAATCGATGCAATTAGATCCGAATGATATTGGTCTTGTTATTGGTCCTGGAGGTAAAACTATCAGAGATATTATAGACAGGTCCGGTGCTGAAATAAACATTGATGATGACGGAGTAGTACAGATAACTTCAGAGGATAAAGAATCCTGCGATAAAGCCAGAAATATAATAGAAGAACTTACCAAAAAACCTGAACGGGGTGAGATATATAAAGGAAAAGTAAAGAAGATCACTAATTTTGGTGCATTTGTAGAAATATTACCGGGAAAAGAAGGATTGCTGCATATTTCCGAGATAGCTAAAGAACATGTCCGTAATGTTGAAGATTATCTCAAAGTTGGAGATGAAGTGGAGGTTAAGCTAATAAATATTGACCAGGAAGGAAAATTAAAGCTAAGCAGAAAAGCTGCTCTGGATGATTTAAAGAAAGAATAATAGTAATAGTTTAATATAGAATATTTTTGAGTTAATAAATAGGAGGTTAATTATGAATTCTCCTTCAGTCTCTGAACGTGGATTACAGACACCAGAATCTCCCATCCGTAAACTTGCACCCTATGCCGAGGAAGCAAAAAATAGGGGAATAAACATTCTTCATCTGAATATTGGCCAACCTGATATCTCAACACCTTCTGAATTTTTTGATGCTGTAAAAAATTTTAAGGATACAGTTATTGCATACGGCCCCTCAAACGGGCTTCTTCAGATGCGTAAAAATATGAAAGAATACTACCACAGAAATAGATATAAACATATTGATATTCAGGATATTATGATAACCACAGCTGGCAGTGAAGCAGTAATTTTTTCTATGATGGCAGTGGCATCACCAGGTGAAGAGATCATTACTCTGGAACCTTTTTATCCAAATTACAATGGATTTGCAAGTATGGCTGGTATAAAACTTATCCCTGTAGCAACAAATCCTGAAGACGGATATCATCTTCCTAATAGAAAATTAATTGAAGAAAAAATAACCTCAAAAACCAGAGCAATCCTATACTGTTCCCCCAATAATCCTACCGGGACTATTTTAACTGAAGAGGAAATTAAGATTATTGCAGATATTGCTTTAAAAAATAATCTATTTGTTCTCTCAGATGAGGTGTACAGAGAATTTATTTTTGAAGGAAAGCATGTAAGTTCCCTGTCAATTCCGGAAATTAAAGACCGGACAGTTATGATGGACAGCCTTTCTAAAAGATATAGTGTATGCGGTATGCGAATCGGATCAATTGTAAGTAAAAATAAAGATGTAATGGATACAGTGTTAAAATTTGGTCAGGCACGTCTTTGTCCTCCCACGTTAGAACAGCATGCTGCTTCTGCTATTGTTGCATCCGGGGATAAATATTTTGATAAGATGCTTAAAGAGTATAATAGACGCAGAGATACAATTTTTAATTATCTGAATGATATACCCGGTGTTTTTGTAAAAAAACCAAAAGGTGCATTTTATATGATGGTTACTTTTCCTGTAGATGATATAGAAAAATTTTCACGCTGGCTTCTTACAGATTTTCAAGTTGATGGCAATACTGTAATGCTGGCTCCGGGTCCTGGATTTTATAAAACTGAGGGAAAGGGCAAACAGGAAGCACGGATAGCATATGTTTTAAATTGTGATGATCTTAAGAAGGCAGCTGTGATACTTAAGCAGGGGGTTGAAGTGTATACAAATAATAAAGTTAATGTAGAAGTATAATCTTCTGATTATAATGTAATCCAGTATACATATATGAAATAGTCAGTGAAAATCCAGTTTTTTAGTTATGCTTTGAATAATTTTGATAGCAGGTAAACATACGTGCAGGTGCCAATATTAACGTTTCATAAGGTTGATAAGAAGTTTGAATGGGGAGTTACCAGAATTACACCTTCACAGTTAAAAACTATTCTATCATTTCTGAAAAGCGAAGGATATGTAACTATTTCAATTTCGGATTTATTTAATACAAAAGTTATGCTTCCTGATAAACCAGTCGTTTTAAATTTTGATGATTCTTATGAGAGTATATATTATCATGCATATCCGATTATGGAGTCATATAATGTTACCAGTACCATATTTGTCATTACCGGATATGTTGGTAAATTAAATTTATGGGATGTAAACTTAGGATGGATCAGATTCAAACACCTGTCATGGAATCACATCAGAGAACTCTGTAAACAGGGATTTGAATTTGGTTCTCATTCAGTTAATCATCCAGATTTAACCAGAATCGATGAAAAAGATATGTATCGTGAACTTGATTACTCCAAGAAAGAGATTGAAGATAAGATTGGTAAACCGGTTAAATATATTTCTTTTCCTTTTGGCAGATTTAATCAGCGGGTGATAGACAATTGTAAAAAAGTTGGCTATGAGAAAGGATGCGGATTTCAATTCAACAATTACCGGATACCAGGAGATGCACAAAATTTATTTGTATTAAAGAGAAAAGCTTATTATCTTTTTGATGGGAAATTTAGCTTAAAAGCAAAATTGGGCAGAAAACCTTTTAATTTTTTTGAAGATTTAAAACTTAAGATTATCAATTCATGTTCATATAGTACATTTATGATTAAATCAATGAGTTATTCTTTTTTTGACCGTAAATGAAAATTTTTTAATTAATGGTTTTAATATGAATGGCCCGCATATCAGAAGATTATATTATTCAACTACTGAAGTAAGTAGAATGATCGATGTCCGGCCTTATATTATAAGAAAATGGGAAAAAAAGTTTTCCTTTTTTAAATCAGTTAAAAAGCATTCAGGAAGAAAATTCTTTAAACCAAGTGATATAGAGACTGTAAAAAAGATAAAAAGGTTAAAAGAAGTCGGTTATACAAATGAAAAGATTAATCAAATAATTGCCAATGATGAAGATTCGGCAAAAACAGATATGATCAGCCTTGAATCAGACTATTCTGCTAAGCAATTATTTCAAGAAATATATAATGAACTTCGCGAGATTTTAAAAATTTTAAATTCAGATATATAGTGATGTATGAAGATACATATATTATCAGTTGGCAAAATCAGAAAAGAATTCATACGGATGGGTGAAACAGAGTATATTAAAAGGATAGAAAGATATATTCCCCTGACAATAAATCATACTAAAGAAGAAAAAATTATAAAGAACCGAAAAAACAGTGATATTATCAATCAGGAATGCGAACGTTTAATAAAAAAAATTCCTAAAAGAAGCTGGATAGTTACTCTGGATAGAAACGGAATTTTATTTTCATCTGAAAATTTTGCCCGATTTATCTCTGAACGTATGAATACAGGAACTGCAGATTTGACTTTTATAATTGGTGGTGTTTTAGGGCTCAGCAGTGAAATAAGAAATCAATCAAATACAGTTATTTCTCTGTCAAAGATGACTTTCACTCATGAAATGAGTCGTTTAATTTTATTGGAACAAATTTACAGAAGTTACACTATTCTCAAGGGTGAACAGTATCACAAATAGAGGTGTGATGAGTACAAAGAAAAATATAATCTGTCCTTCCTGCGGAGAAAAAATTCAGATCTATAAAAATCCTGTCCCCACAGTTGATATTATCATTGAACTGGATAATACCGTCGTTCTGATTAACAGGAAAAATTATCCCTATGGCTGGGCCATTCCGGGAGGCTTTGTGGATTATGGTGAATCAGTAGAGAATGCTGCTGTCAGGGAAGCAAAAGAAGAAACCAATTTAGATGTTGAACTGATAGAGCTTCTGGGTGTCTATTCTGAACCTGACCGTGATCCCAGAATGCATACCATTTCCACAGTTTTTATTGGAAAAGGCAAGGGTAAACTTCAGGCAGCTGATGATGCAAATAAGGCTGAGTGTTTTGATGAAAATACCCTGCCGTCACCTATAGTTTTTGATCATGGAAAAATTCTTAAGGATTATTTTATTTGGAGAAAATCCAGTTTTTAAATTGCATAAAAATATTTTTAATATCAAACATAAAGAATATCTTTATGCTCTAATTGCAACTTTTTTCTGGTCAACCATGGCTTCTGCTTTTAAGCTTACTTTAGGGATTCTGGACCAGAATATTTTGCAGCTGCTTCTTTTTTCTTCTTTGGTGTCAGTTATCGCTCTGTTTTTTTATCTTGTATTTACCGGAAAACTGAAACTCCTCAAACAGACTACCAATACAGATATTCGTTCCTCCCTGATAATGGGGTTGTTAAATCCCTGCATGTACTATCTTATACTTTTCAGAGCTTATACTCTTCTTCCCGGGCAGGAAGCAGGCACTCTTAATTACACCTGGCCTATTGCTCTCACCCTGCTTTCCATTCCTCTGCTAAAACAGAGGATTAAACTGATACACATTACTGCCATTCTGGTGGGATTTACAGGTGTGCTCATTATTTCTACCCAAGGTCATGTGTTTTCACTTCAGTTTACCAATTTTACCGGAGCCCTACTAGCAGTGGGAAGTTCCTTTATCTGGGCTTTGTATTGGATCTTCAATGTGCGGGATAAGCGGGATGTACGGGTAAAATTGTTTATGAATTTTTGCTTTGGTTTTGTCATTTTATTGATACTGGCAATTTTTACCAATAATCTTTCTTTGCCACCTTTGTCCGGAGCAGCAGGTATTGTCTGGGTAGGTCTGTTTGAAATGGGACTGACCTATGTATTCTGGCTTAAAGCTCTGGAGCTGGCTCCCCGTACTTCTTCGGTGAGCAACCTGGTGTATCTAAGTCCCTTTCTTTCTCTGTTTTTTCTGCAGATGGTGGTAAAAGAGGATATTTTATTATCTTCTGTCGTAGGTCTGACTTTGATCATTGCTGGAATCCTGCTTCAGAGAAGAGAGTAGTCAGATTTAAAGCAAGCATCCATCAGGGTGTTTTAAATTTTTCCCCACAATTTCAATATAAGCAGTAATAAAGCCATCCACTGGCAAGGATTCATATTTTTCCGCATCTTCTCTGGTGTCAATCATCAGATATAATTTTAAATCCGATGCATGTACTGCATGTATAAACCGATAGGACCAGCACCAGATGTATTTAGTATACTGTACCGATACTCCCATAATCAGACCGTTAACTGGTCAGCTATCAGTCCCTGTCCATTTGTCCGACATTCGAGTGCATAATCATGAAATACTATAAGATTACTATCAGCAGTTTTACGAATGTCAATTTCTACTATGGTGGCTCCGAATTCAAATGCTGCTTTAATAGATGTTAAGGTGTTTTCTATATAGTTATGTGCAGGTGGGAATATATGCTTTGCTTTGCAGCCGCTGACCGGATCGTATACACCTTTTTGATAGTTGCAGTGCACTCCTCGATGTGCAACAATTTCTTTTGGGGTATCAGACAATATTGATTCCGGACTTCCTTTCCATATATACTGAATTCCGATAATAAGCATTAAGCTAAGAAATCCAAAGCCCAGGATCATAAAAATTTTTTTAAGGATTTTCATTTAGTAACTCTTTGATGGGAACTCGAATATCCATGGGTCAGTCCAAAAGGTAAGATAATATTTTAAACGCGGATATCGCAAAGGAAAACGCATAGTTTTTAAATATCTGAGAATCAAATATTTATTACTTTGCGAGCTCTGCAATATCTTTGCTTACTTTGCGTTAAAATTTTGTTTTCAGTAAACCCCTTATTTTTTTTTAGTTACAATAGTATATTGCTGACCGAATTTTTTTCTGAGACTTTCTCCTTTACTTCTTGCCTGTGACATCGAATTATAGGGGCCAATCCAAACCAGATAAAATTTTTTATTATCTTTATATTTTGTATGCAGTTCAACTCTGTAGTTATGATTTTCATAAAAAGCTTTTCTCAGGATGGCATTTTGCTGGTTCAGAAAAGCGCCTACCTGAACAGCATATATGGCACCTGATTCTATTCCTGATTCAGAAGGCTTCTCTGTATCCTGAAGATCATAGATTTCTAAATTTTTTCGTGCCATGTCTGAAAATTCAGTTTCAGGAAATCTGTTTATTACTTCTGAAAATTTAATTCTTGCCTGATTTTTTTTATCAGTAGTCTGATAACAGAGCCCCAGCCAGTAATTACATTTTTGTTCTAAGTAAATATTAGAAGTAAGAGTTAATATCTTTTCGAAATAATCAGTAGCAGTTTTATAAAGACCTGCAGCATATTTTAACATGGCAAGTCTGTATAAGGCATTTTCTACATATTTGGAATCAGGATATGAATTTATGATCTTTAAATAATGTTCTTCTGCATTTTCACCACTGACTTCAAGCAATCCCTGAAGAAATAACAATGCTCCTTTATCTGTATGCTCAAGATTTAATAAGGATTCCTTAGCCTCTTCAAATTTGCCTGTACGAATATCATTAACAATTGATTCTATTGTCTGGGCATTTCCGGATAATAATGTAAAAAATAATATATGTAATACTATGAATGCAGTATATAATTTTATCATTTTGTTATTCAATAAAAGTATCCCAATGATGACATTTTGGACATAACCATAATGGTGAATCAGAGGTATAGTTACACTCTGAACAGGTATAGTATTGATTTTGTTTTTGTTCTGTTTTTAAATAATTTAAAGCCTTTTGTAATGCTTGTGCATTATTTCCCTGATTCTGGAGCAAGTTGATTAACAGATAATTTGCTTTAATGTTTTGAGGTTCCCGGGTTAATACCTTATTACATATAGTGATTGATTTATCATCCTGGCCCTGTTTTTTATAAAATTCAGCCAGTGCTATTAACGTTGGGATGTTATTTTTATCCTTTTTAATTATTTGTTGGTATATTCCTTCAATTTCTCCGTATATTCCCAGTTCAAAAAGAATTTCTTTCAGGCGATCAAAGACCAGATAGGCCTTCTCAGGGATGTTTTCGGTTAATTCTTTCCAGCTTTTTACAGCATCATTTTCTCTGTTGCACCTACGATAAGAATTCCCCAGATGCAGATAAGCAGGAATGCATTTCTGATCAATTTTAATTGCCTCCCGAAAAGCCAGCCGTGCATCATGTTCCTGTTCTTTCTTTACTAAATCAAGACCGGTTTGTACTTTATAAAGAGCTAAGAGATGTTTGCTTTTTTTCTTCTCAAGTTTATCAATTCTTTGTCTGCAGTCAAAGGCATTTTCCCAATCTTCCTTTTTTTCATATAAGGAGAGCAGGGTGTAATTGTTCTTAATATTTTTTTTAGCTTTCTTTTCTAATTTATTTGCTGTGTATATTGCTTTATCAAACTGTTCATCTGCAATATAATCTTTTATTAAATAGTTATAGATTGTATTAAGCATTGACTTAGGAATGTCTTCTCTAATTACTAAAGATTTATGTATTTTAGCTGCCTGTGCAGGATATCCCTGTTCTCTAAATAAATTTCCTAAGGTGATATATGCCATAATATTGTCACTATTATTTTTCACTGTAGCTTTAAGCTTTTGAATTGCTTTGCTTTTTTTGCCCTCAAGAAGCAGATGCAGAGCTTCAATATAGGTTGATGATATTTCTCCTGTTTTTTTCTTGTCCCTTTTATTCAGTATTAAGGTTAAGATAAAAGCGATAAATATTACAATTAATATTATGTAGTAATATAGCGGCATTTTAATCCCCGTTTGATTTATTTATTGATTCTTCTGATTCCTCAGTTTTTTGTATTTCAGAAGTGTCAATCTCTTCTTCAATATTTGCATTGCGTAAACGATTAAGTTCATCTTTAACTTTTTTTATCTCTTTTTGTAATGAATGATTTTTTCCTTTCAAACTTAAGATCTTAAAACTTGACACTGCCAGCCAGGTAATCAAGCCTGCTATAAAAGAAAGGTAAACGATTAAATAAAGGGGTATGACTGGAGACACCCATCTCAAGATACGAACAGAGACGGTCTGCTCTTGATTTTGGATGGCAAATCCTAATATTATAATAATTAATAATGCTCCGAAAATCCATCTAAAAATCCACATAATAAGCTCCTTTACCTCGTTAATTAACTGATTAGTTTACCTCTTAAGGTCGCCCCCCTGCAATCGTTGAGTTTTATTGAAACCAGATCACCGATGATAGTATTATCGCCAGGGAAAACAATATTATAATTTGTTGAGGTCTTACCCAGAAGTTCTTTATCCGAATATTTACTATAGGCCTCAGGCATAACTTCAACTTTTTGTCCAATCATTTGTTTCTTTTTCTTAAGCGATATTTTTTTCTGTAATTGAATTATTGAATCTAATCTTTCTAATTTGATTTTCTTGGGAATCTGATTTTTCATGTCTGCAGCTTTAGTTCCGGGCCTGGGTGAATAATAGTATAAAAAGGCATCATCAAAACATATTTTTTTCATTAAACTAACTGTTTCCTGAAAATCTGTTTCGGATTCACCAGGAAAACCAACCATAATGTCAGTAGTAAGGGAAAGTTCAGGCATCATTGTTTTGGCTTTTATTACCAGATCAATATAATCTTCTCTGGTATATTGTCTGTTCATTAAACTAAGGATTCGGGATGAACCAGACTGCACAGGAAGATGCAGATGAGAACAAACTTTTTTTTCCTGGTGCATTACTTTCAGAATGTCGTCTGTTAGATCCTTGGGGTGAGAGGTCATAAACCTGACTCTTAATACTCCCTGAATCTGGCTTGCTCTTTTAAGCAGGTCGGGAAAACAGTATTTTCCGTCATAATAGGAATTAACATTTTGTCCCAGAAGTACTATCTCACTTTTCCCGGTGTCAACAAGATATTTGATTTCTTTGATAATATCTTCTGAATTTCTGCTCCGTACTTTCCCTCGTGTATAGGGTACAATGCAGTAAGAGCAGTAATTACTGCAGCCTCTGGAAATTGTTACAAAACTGCTTACACTGTTATTATTTGTCATTGGATATATTGACTCATAGGTTTCACAGGGGCGGAAACTGGTATTCATTAATTGTTTATGTTCAGATTTATTGATAATATCAGGTAATAATCTGTATTGGTCAGGTCCCAGTATAAAATCTGCATGAGGAATTGTGTTGAGCAGTTCTTTGCCCATTCTTTGAGCAGTACATCCTACTATTCCCAGTTTTCTTGCAGAGGATTTTTTTTTCCACCCCGCCAACCCCCCGGCTCTTCCTAAAGCCCGGTTTTCCGCATGTTCTCGAACCGAACAAGTATTAATTATAATAATATCAGCATTCTCCATTTCAGGTGCCTGTCTGAATCCATTATTTGTAAGTATAGTTTTTATACGTTCAGAATCATTTTTATTCATCTGGCAGCCGTAGGTCTCGATGAAGAAATAAGTATATTTTTTTTTATTTTTTTTCATGGTTCATATATTTTCTAACTACACTTATTTGTTTTAAATGTAGTTTATAAATGCAAAAAATGCAATGATTTTTTAAAAAATAAAAATTTTTAATTTTTTACTTGACATTAATAAATATTTTAGTTTTATTAAAGGTGGGTAAAAATCCCTGAAAATGGTTAATAAAGGGTTAAAAGATATCTTGGTTCCTGACAGGGGGTTAATGTGGATTTAGCTTTTAGTGGAAATTTTAAGTATACAGTTGATTCCAAAGGAAGGGTTAATATTCCGGCTCCTTTCAGGAGTCAGGTATCTGATAATACTTTTCATATAACTTACGGACCCAATACATCTCTTTTTGTATATCCCCGGGAAAGATTCAAAGAATTTTCTATGAATCTGGAGAGATCCTATGGTTCTCTAGCCAGTTCAGATGAGGAAAGAAGATATTTGCTTAAGGTAATGTATGATGCTCATCCTTCACGCTGTGATCAACAGGGCAGAATAATTATTCCCAAACAACACTTAGAGCATGCTAAAATCGAAAAAGAAGTTCTGATTATAGGGGTAGTTTCAAGAATAGAGTTCTGGAATCCTGATATTTTTGAAGAATTTATGAATACTGGTAGTTTGAGCAATAATGAACTTATAAAGCGATTTGGTGGTGCTGACAGGTTATGATTTGTAGTACTCAAAGCAGTACTGAGTATTATCATACACCGGTATTAGTAGACGAGGTAGTAGCATATCTGGTAACTGATGTGGAGGGAATATATGTTGATTGTACTGTAGGTGGAGGAGGGCATGCTGAAGCTGTTCTTAATACATTGGGGGAACGAGCACTATTTTATGGTGTTGATAGAGATAGAGATGCGATCAAGTATGCTCAGCAAAGGCTGAAGAAATTTAGAGAAAAAGTTATTTTGATTCAGGGAGAATTAGCAAATATTGATTCTATCCTTGAAAAAGAGCACGTTACCTTAGTTGACGGAGTTTTAATGGATCTGGGGGTATCATCATATCAAATTGATACCCAAGAAAGAGGATTTAGTTATCGTCTGGGAGGACCGCTTGATATGAGAATGAATAAGGATCAGGATTTAACAGCTGAATATATAGTTAATAATTATTCAGAAAAAAGACTGGCAGATATATTTTATTACTACGGAGAAGAGAGATTTTCAAGAAAAATTGCCAGGGTTATAATTCAGAGAAGAAGTGAGAATGCTATCCGCAATGCCGATGATTTAGCATCTATAATAAGAAAAATTACTCCCAGAAAGTACCAGGTAAAAACGTTATCCCGAATATGGCAATCTCTTAGAATTGAGGTTAACAATGAGTTAGATCAGCTTAAAACAGGATTAGAAAAGATTTATCCATTTTTAAGAACAGGAGCACGAATTGTAGTAATTTCCTGGGAATCTCTCAGTGATCGGATGATTAAGAGGTATTTTAAAGGGCAGTCATTAGAATACAGCAGAAACAGCAGGTCTGAATTTGATACTAAATTTAATTTTGAAATTTTAACTAAAAAAGTTATAAAACCGTCTCAAAAGGAAATTAAACAAAATCCCAGAGCTAAAAGTGCTAAGTTGCGGGCAGCAATAAAAAGAAAAGAGCAAGGGGGAATCTGATTTTGAAAAAAAGAGGAAAAAGAACTACATATAATCAGGTCGCTAAATTAATTCTGTTCGTATGTGTTATCCTGATTTTGTTTATTGTTCATCTTATCGGAAAAGTGAATATGGATATGGTGTTAATAAAAAATGATGAGTTAACAGAAACAAAAAAGTCACTGAAAAAAAGAATTAATGATTTAAAAGTTGTTATCAATAGAAAACGTAGTTATAAACGTATAGTCAGTCTTGCCCAGATGCAAGGATTAATATTTATTCCTCCAGCTCAAATATCCGAACTAAAAGTAGATCTGGATAATTCAAATAAATTTGTAGTAGAAACAAAAGAAATATTGTCTAAACTTGCGCAGTGTAAATAAAATGAAATATCTCTTACTCTGGTTTAAAACGGGGATATGATAAATATGAGATTTAAGAAGACAGAAAGAAACAGACTTATTTGGTTGGGAGCATTTTATTCCTGTCTTTTTTTAGTCATTCTTTTTCGTTCCTTTGATTTTCAGGTTATTAATCGTAAACCATGGTCAAATCTTGCTCCGGTTCAGTATGAACATAGAATTAAATTAATTGCTAACAGAGGGGTTATATATGACCGGGATATGAATCTGCTTGCTATGGATAAACCTATTATTTCTCTGGCAGTGGATCCCAAAAAAATTAATAATTATAAAGAAACTGCTCACAAATTATCAAAAGTCCTTGATCAGGACAGTGATTTTTATTTCAGCAAACTAAACAAAAACAGTAAAAGATCTTTTTTAAGGATAGCAAAAGAGATATCAGAAGAACAAAGACAGTCTCTTTTTAATTTAGGCATTGAAGGATTAATAATTATTAAAGACAGAAAACGGATCAGACCCTTCGGAGATTTGGCTATACAAACATTAGGATTTACCAATAAGAAACATCATGGTGTATGGGGAGTTGAGCAAAGTTTTGATCAGATATTGAGCGGAAATGACGGCTGGGCAATATATCAGAAAAACGGTCCAGGTGAAGACTTTTTTACCTGCCCTGAATACCCGATAAAAGTCCCTGAAAACGGGAAAGATATTATTTTAACCCTTAATCATACTTTTCAGACTATTGTGGAGGAGGAATTATCCAGGGCAGTGGTAAAACATCATGCTAAATATGGCTCTGCTGTTTTAATGAATCCCTACACAGGGGAAGTGTTGGCTATGGCCAGTATCGTGGGGGAAAAAATTCAAAATCAGCAGGTTGAATTAGGAGAATGGATTCAAAACAGGGCAATTCAGGTTGCTCATGAACCAGGATCCAGCTTTAAAATAGTTACATCATCCGCTGCCATACAGGAAAATGATTTTACTACAAAATCATTGATTTTTTGTGAGAATGGCAAGTATAAAGTTTTGGATCATACTATTCATGATCATAATAAAAAATATGCCTGGCTTACTCTGAGTCAGGTTTTAGAAAATTCATCAAATATCGGTATATCCAAAGTAGGGAAGAAACTTGGAAAAGAAGTGTTATATAAATATATCAGAAATTTTGGTTTTGGAAACAGGACTGGTATACGGCTGCCTGCTGAAACACAAGGAATATTGCGACCAGTGTATGACTGGAGTGCATTTTCTACATATGCTATTTCTTTCGGACAGGAGATATCGGCTACTGCTTTACAATTAGTGAGTATGATGAGTGTTATTGCAAATGGAGGAGAACTTATCCAGCCTTATATCGTTAAAAAGATTATAAGTAACAGAGGAGAGACAGAAGATACCTTTACCAGAAAAGTGATCAGAAGAGTTGTTAGTGAGGGAACAGCTGCAATTATAAAAGAGATGCTGGAGAATGTAGTTAAGTACGGAAGTGGAGAAAATGCTGCAGTTGAAGGAGTACGCGTAGCCGGAAAAACTGGTACTGCCCAGAAATCCATGCCTGGTTTTAAAGGATATGTTCCCGGTTTATATACAAGTTCATTTGTAGGATTATGGCCGGTGGAATACCCTCAATTTGCAATGGTAATTATGCTGGAAGAACCTAAAAGAAATTACTGGGGAGGAGTTGCTGCTGCGCCAGTATTTTCAAATATTGTGTACAGAATATCCGGACTTTCAGTCAAACCTGAATTCAAGAATGACAGTAAAGATAAAAAACAAAATAATAAATTTGTATTTACTGATCTTAATATACAGGATGAAATGTCCTCTATACAGGAAAAAAAGACCATCAGAAATACTGATGAGATTACACAACTTAATAGAGTAACTTCTCCTTTTCATATGCCGGATCTGAAAGGGTTAAGTATCCGGGAAGCATTAAGAATTTTAAGTGAGTTTGGTGTCAAAGTAAATATAAAAGGTAGTGGGGTTGTGGTGACTCAGAATCCTTCTCCGGGCAGAGAATTAAAAGGAATAACAATGTGCAGGCTAATATGTAACACGAGGGTTATTATTGATTAATATGGACTTGATGTATTTATTTAAAAATTTGCACTATGAGTCCCGGAATATATCAGGAGATATTTCCATTTCCGGAATATCATCTGATTCCAGAAATATAAGGAAGGGTGATTTGTTTATTGCAGTAAAAGGTTTTGAATATGACGGTCATGATTTTATTGATAGGGCAGTAGAATCGGGGGCAGCTGCAGTGGTTGCAGAAGAATATGATAAACAAGGTGATACACCTGTGATCCTTGTTGATAATACTCGTAAAATCAGATCTGAATTAGCCCGCCGGTTTTATGATAATCCGGATCAGGAGATGGATATAATTGGTGTTACCGGAACTAACGGCAAAACAACAGTATCTTTTCTGTTAGAATCGATTTTACAGGCTGGGGGAGAGAATACGGGATTATTTAATACTCTGTGTTACAGATGGGATAAAAAAGAGATTTCTGCTCACCGGACAACTCCTGACTCCATAGAGATTTATAAATATTTACAGGATATGAAGAATCAGGGGGTGACCTCTGTAGTAATGGAAGTTTCTTCTCATGCTCTCAGTTTATTTCGGGTAGAGGGACTGCAGTTCAAAGCAGGTATTTTTACTAATATTTCCAGAGATCATCTCGAATTTCATGATACTATGGATGATTATGCAGATGCGAAGTCAAAGCTTTTTACTTTATTACGCTTTGATGGAGTAGGAGTGATAAATGGCGATGATAAATATGCTGAAAAAATGATCGAAGCAGCAAACCGGAGAGTTGTTACTGTGGGGCAAAATCCGGATAATGATTATCATATAAAAGAGATTCATCTTACCGGTGATTATTCCAGCTTTATTTTAGGTTCATATCATACTCAGATTAAGCTCAAGACTTTACTAAAAGGTCATTTTAATATTCTGAACTGTGCTGCTGCAGCAGTAGCGGGTATAGAAACAGGTTGTGATGTCAATGCTGTAAAGAAAGGTATTGAACAGATAAAAAAAATACCGGGACGAATGGAATATATTGAAACAGAGCAGGGATTTCTGGTCATTATTGATTATGCTCATACTCCTGAGGCCGTAGGAAATATTTTATCTGAAGTTAAAAAAATCACTCATAACCGGATAATTGCGATTTTCGGATGTGGAGGAGACCGTGATAAGGGGAAACGGTCGTTAATAGGCAAAAAGGCTGTAACATATGCAGATTATACTATAGTAACCACAGATAATCCCAGAACAGAAAAACCATCATCAATAATAAATGATATAATGAAGGGGATAAAAAAGAGCAATAAAGTTAAAATCATTGAAGACAGAAAACAGGCAATTCATTATGCCCTTGATATAGCTGAGAAAGATGATTCAGTCGTTATATTAGGGAAAGGACATGAAACTTATCAGGAAATAGAAAATCAGCGGTATCCCTTTAATGATAAAAAAATAGTAAAAGAATATCTAGGGCGGTAAAATGAAGCTTTCCTTGAAACATATTTGTGATTTCCTAGAGATTAAGAATGGGAATAAATACAACCAAGAAGTTCAGGGAATATCTATTGATTCCAGAACATTAAAATCGGGAGAGCTTTTTGTTGCCATAAGAGGGGATACATATGATGGACATCTGTTTATAGAAGAATCCGTTAATAAAGGGGCAGTTGCTGTTGTGGCTGACAAAAAACATACTGTATCGGATGATATAAAGAAAAAAGCTGTTTTCTTAGAGGTGTCAGATACTCTCTCAGCACTTCAGCAGATAGCCGTGAAATACCGAACTTTGTTTGATATGCCAGTTATTGCTGTTACCGGAAGTAATGGCAAGACTACAACAAAAGAAATGATTGCTGAAATTCTTTCGGTCAAATATAAAACTGCTAAATCCCAGGGGAATTATAATAATCATATTGGTGTTCCTTTAAGTATTCTGCAGTGGGATAAGAGTTCCGAAGCAGCAGTAATGGAACTGGGCACGAATCATTTTGGAGAGATAGAAAAGTTATGCAGCATTTTAAAACCCACTCATGGTGTCATAACCAATATCGGAAAAGCTCATCTTGAATTTTTTGGATCTCTGGAAGGAGTAACTAAAGCTAAAAAAGAACTTATAGAATTTTTAAGGCCGGACGGACATGCATATTTAAACGGAGATGATCCTTATTTATATCCGTTAAGAAATATATGTGAGAAAACAGTATTATTCGGTTTCAGTAATAGATGTGAGGTAAGGGGGCAAAATTCCAGAATAGATTCGGAAGGCTATCCTTCCATGAGCTTTGAAGATAACACATTAAAATTATTGATCCCGGGAATGCACAATTTAAGTAATGCATTGGCCAGTATTGCAGTAGCAAGATCTATGAAGATTAAAGAAAATAATATTTTTAAAGTTTTAAGGAATTATCAACCTATTGAAAAGAGAATGAATATAATATATATTGGCGGGATAAAAGTAATTAATGATTCCTATAATGCTAATCCCAGTTCAGTGCTGGAAAGTTTAAAAACCTTAAAAATTATGGCAGGTAGAAACGGCCGCAGTATAGCTGTTATAGGAGATATGATGGAACTCGGTACCCACAGCAAGGCAGAACACAGAAATATTGGTGAAAAGGCTTTAAAGATAGGGATTGATGCGCTTTTTTGTTATGGGAAAATGGGTGAATATATTTATGAGGGAGCTTTACATCTGGGAATGAAAAATATCTACTATTATTATAAAAAGCCCAGATTACTGGAAGATTTAGAGAATTTTCTAAAAAAGGATGATGTTGTTTTAGTTAAGGGAAGCAGAGTTATGAAGATGGAGGAGATTATTGAAGGATTAAAAAAAAGAATAACTGAGGAGTAACAAAAATGCTGTATCATTTATTATACCCATTACGGGAGAGTTTCATTGGATTTAATTTATTGGGTTATATAACCTTCAGATCAGCAGCAGCTGCTATTACTGCCCTTTGTATAACTTTTTTGATCGGTCCGCGAATTATAGGCTGGCTGAGAAGAAAAGAGTTTTTAGAAACAATTCGGGAAGATATACCTCAGTCTCACCAGAGCAAGGCTGGTACACCTTCCATGGGAGGTATCATAATTCTCATAGCCTTGTTACTGCCTGTTTTACTTTTTGCAAAGCTGAATAATCTCTATATACAGTTAATCATTATTGCTACTGCCTGGATGGGAATAGTAGGTTATTTGGATGATTATCTCAAAGTAATAAAAAAATACCCCAAAGGACTAATCGGAAGATATAAATTGATCGGTCAGATATTATTAGGTATATTTATAGCCCTTGCAGTTACTTTATCGCAGGAATATAAAGGTGTTGCATGGACTACAACTGTGCCCTTTTTTAAAAATTTACTTTTTAACCTTGGCTGGTTTTATCTGCCTTTTGTCATTATTGTTATTACAGGTACATCAAATGCAGTAAATCTTACTGATGGATTGGATGGACTTTCCATTGGATTAGTAGGAATAGCAGCACTGGCCTGGGCAGGGGTCAGTTATGTGTCCGGAAGAACAGATTTCAGTGAATATCTGAATATTGTTTATTTAAAAGGTTCGGGTGAATTGACCATATACTGTGGTGCATTAATAGGTGCTTCTTTGGGATTTTTATGGTTTAACAGTCATCCCGCATCTGTCTTCATGGGGGATACAGGAGCGCTGTCTTTGGGCAGCGGACTTGGGACTCTGGCAGTTTTACTTAAAAAAGAGCTGCTTATTCCTCTGGTATGCGGAGTGTTTTTTGCAGAGATAATTTCTGTAATGATGCAGGTTGGATCATATAAATGGCGTAAGAAAAGAATTTTTAGAATGGCGCCTTTGCATCATCATTTTGAGTTACAAGGGTGGGCAGAAGAAAAGGTTGTAACCCGATTCTGGATTCTGGGAATTATGTGTGCACTGTTAACACTCAGTACATTTAAAGTAAGATAGGAGAAAGATTTGTCATTCCTGGTTAAATATCTAAAAAATAAAAAAGTAACTGTACTGGGTGCAGGCGCCAGCGGTATTGCTGCAGCCCAACTGTTAAAAAGGAACGGAGTCCGGACTTTTGTCAGTGAAAGTCAGCCGGAAAGAAAGAAAAAGAAAGAAAAAGAAATATTACAAAATCAGGACATTTCTTTTGAATTTGGCGGACATACAGATTTGATTTATCGAGCAGATCTGTTTGTTGTCAGTCCCGGTATTTCTCTGGATGATGCAGTTATTAAAACAGCTGAAAACAAGGGTATTTCTGTTTATGGTGAACTGGAAGTCGCATCCTGGTATTGTCAGGCACCCATCATTGCAGTTACAGGATCAAACGGGAAGTCAACAACCACTGAATTAATAGGGTATATGTTTAAGAATTCAGGCAGAAAATATGAAGTTGCAGGCAATATCGGAAGAGCTTTGGCAGAAATTGCTGATACTATTGACAAAGATAGTACAGCGATTGTGGAAGTAAGCAGTTTTCAGCTGGAAACCATAAAGAGTTTTCATCCTAAAATAGCAATTTTTTTAAATCTGAGTCCTGATCATCTGGACCGTCATGGTTCTATGCATATATACGGCAGTTATAAAGCCAGGATTTTTGAGAATCAAACGTCAGAAGATTTTTTGATTTACAATGGATCGGATACACATGTAGCAAAACTTGTTCAGAGAGCGAAAAGCAAGAAAATAGTTTTCAATACAAAACATCCTGATCATCCCTGCGGATATATTGATAACGAACAATTAATAGTACAGCTTGATCATGAAAAAAAAGCAGTGATTAATATTAATGAAATAAAACAAAGAGGCAAACATAATGCTGCAAATGCTGTGGCTGCAGCCTTGAGTGCCAGAATAATGGGAATAGACTGGGAAAGTATCCGGAATTCATTACGATGTTTTAAGGGACTTCCACACAGAATGGAATTTGTGAGAAGAAAAAATGATATAATCTGGATTAATGATTCTAAGGCTACTAATGTTGAATCTGTTTGGTATGCTCTGGAGAGTTTTACTACTCCGGTTATTCTTATTGCCGGAGGAAGAGATAAAGATGCTGATTTTTCCAAACTGTATGATCAGGTTTCTCAGAAAGTAAAACAGGTGATACTGTTAGGAGAAGCTGCTCAGAAGATGAAAGATGTATTTAAAGGATTATCTGTACGCATAGTTGACAGCCTGAACGAAGCAGTGAAAACAGCAGAGAAGATAGCTGAACCGGGAGACAGTGTGTTACTTTCTCCCTGCTGTACAAGTTTTGATATGTTCAGAAATTTTGAGGAAAGAGGAAATAAATTTAAAGATTTGGTAAATAATTTATAATAAGTGTTATGATACGAATAAAAGAAAAAAGAATTGATTCTGTGCTCCTTATTACAGTTATTGTACTGGTAGCTATAGGTATTATGATGATTTATAGTTCCAGTTCATACCGGGGAGCAGAAAAGTATAATGATCCCTTTCAGTTTGTCAAACAGCATATTTTAAGGGTTCTTATAGGGATGATACTCCTCCTTATTTTTACAAAACTCGACTACAGAATGCTCTATGTGCCTGCACCATTTTTCTTTTTAATCGGATTGGGGCTGTTGTTTTTAGTCTTGTTAGCACCTGAGTTTCATGGAAGCCACAGATCTTTTATTTTAATGGGTAAGAGGTTTCAGCCGTCAGAATTCATGAAATTATTTTTAATTATTTACCTGGCTGCAGTTTACAGAAAAGGGAAAGAATCACCCGGTTTGTCAGGGAACCCCCTGTTTATCCATTACTGCATTTTTCTTTTAGCAGTAGTACTGATTTGTGTGGAGCCGGATCTTGGTACAGCAGTAGTTGTATTTATAATAGGATTTGTCATGTTTATGCTGGGTGGAGTAAAGTGGCGTAATCTTTTTTTAATGATATTGCCGCCAGTAGTCATGCTCAGTCTGAGTGTGATAATATTTGATTATCAGCGCAGCAGGATTTCAGATTTCATTGATTCTGTAGCAAACCCGGAACTTGCCAGCTACCAGATCAGACAATCCATTATAGGATTGGCCCATGGAGGGGTCCTGGGAGTAAGTTATGGAGGCGGAAAACAGAAATTATTGTTTTTACCGGAACCATTTTCAGATTTTATATTAGCCAGTGTTGGGGAAGAGCTGGGATTTGTGGGAATATTCATTATATTTATTCTTCTGTCTATTATTGTCTGGCGAAGTATCAGAATAGCTGTTTCTGCAGATGATCAATTCGGTTTTCTTCTGGTGGGCGGAATTTTAACCATGATTATCATTAATGCAATTTTGAATAGTGGTGTAGTCGTAAATCTTGTACCCACTACCGGACTACCTTTTCCCTTTCTGAGTTACGGAGGTTCTTATTTGATAGCAGATCTAATAGGGATAGGTATTATTCTGAATGTTTCCAAGAAAATTTCATCTAAGGGAGTCTAAGAAGGTGTTTGCTGCTTTGATAAATGATTCTGTAACAGATAATAAGTTGCTAATTTTGCTTTTTACCGGCGGAGCAACAGGCGGTCATCTTTATCCTGCATTTGCTATTGCTGAGGAGATCAGCAAATACGTAAAATGCAGAATTGGATTTGCAGGAAGCAGAAGAGGTATAGAAGCCAGAATTGTTCCTGAAAAGGGATATCCGTTTTTCAGCGTCTGGATCAGTGGTATACAGAGAAGGAAACTTATCAGTAACCTGCTTCTTCCGTTAAAAATAGTAATATCATTTTTCCAGGCGCTTAACATTATAATGACCTTCAAACCGGACATCATCATTGGCACCGGAGGATATGTAAGCTGGCCGGTTTTATCCGCTGCTGTGCTGTTGAGAAAAAGGATAGTCATTCAGGAGCAGAATCAATTTCCAGGTCTGGTAACCAGATTGGTTGCCCCTTTTGCTGATTCGGTATATCTGAGTTATACAAGTTCAAAGCAGTATTTCAGAAAGCAAACTAATCTTCAGGTCAGTGGTAATCCTACCCGTAATGATCTGGAAAACAAGAATAATGAGGTAAGTTATGCATATTTTCAGCTAAATCATAATAAAGATACTTTATTTGTTTTTGGAGGGAGTCAGGGCTCATTATTTATCAATAAAGTAATTATGCAGTATTTACCCTCTCTGCTGCATGATCCCAATATGCAGATACTCTGGGCAACTGGTGAAAGATGGTATGAATGGATACTGAGGGAGACAGAAGAATTTTCTCAGGTACGTATCTATCCCTATATACAAGAGATGGGTTTTGCTTACAGTGCCTGCGATCTTCTGATCTGCCGGGCAGGGGCTACCACAATTGCAGAGATAACCAGACTGGGTATACCAACAGTATTTATTCCTTTATCTACTTCAGCAGCAGATCATCAGTTATATAATGCTAAAATGTTGGCAGATTCTGAAGCTGCTGAAATGATTCTGGAAAATGAGGTAGAAGATAAATTTATGAAAGTTATAAGTAATTTGATTTCTGATGAAGAGAGAAGAAAAAAAATGGGTCAAAAAGCAAAAAGTTTCAGTAAACCCAAGGCAGCTGAAATTATTGCCAGAGATATTTTAAGGAGATAAAGTATGGGAATAAACCTTATAAAGATAAAGAGTTACAGAGAAGCCTAAAAAAAATTTTAAAAAGTCAAAATAATTAACAATTTATAAGGGGTGTTACTATTCTAGGAAGAACAGAAAAAATTCATTTTGTCGGGATTGGAGGAATAGGGATGAGTGGTATTGCTGAAGTTTTGATCAATCTCGGTTTTACTGTTACCGGATCTGATCTTAATATGTCTTCTATTACCAGTCATCTTGAAAAGCTGGGAGCTGTCATGTATAAAGGTCATGATCCAGGTAATATAGCGGATGCTGATGTAGTGGTGTATTCCTCAGCAGTTAAAAAAGATAATGTTGAGATTCAGTATGCTGAATCTCAAAAGATTCCGGTTATCAGACGGGCTGAGATGCTGGGAGAATTGATGCGTATGAAACAGAGTATTGCGGTTGCCGGAACACATGGTAAAACTACAACAACCTCTATGATCGGTACAGTTTTGCAGCAAGGAGGTATAGATCCTACTTTGATCGTAGGTGGAAAGGTTCGCAGTTTAAAAACTAATGCAAAATTAGGCAGTAGTGAATACATAGTTGTAGAAGCAGATGAATTTGACCGTTCTTTTCTGAAATTAGTACCCAACCTGGCTGTTATTACAAATATTGAATCTGACCATTTAGATTGTTATAAAGATCTGGACGAAATAAAAAGAACTTTCTTGGAGTTTGCAAACAGTGTCCCTTTTTACGGATTGATAATTTTTTGTCTGGATGAGAAGGCCTTACAGGAAATAGTACCTTATTTTGAACGCAGGATTATGACGTATGGATTAAATCCTCAGGCTGAGGTACGTGCAGTGGATATTGATTCTGATAAGTTTAATATAAATTTTGAGGTCATATGGAAAAATAAAAATTTAGGCAGAGTAAATCTGCATCTTCCCGGTGAACATAATGTAAAGAACAGTCTGGCTGCTATTTCAACAGGTCTGGAATTCAAAATTCCGTTTGAAAAAATAAAAAAAGCACTGGAAGAGTTTAAAGGAGTACATAGAAGGTTTGAAATAAAACAAAACAGAGATGATATACTGGTGGTTGATGATTATGCCCATCATCCCACTGAAATAAAAGCAAGTTTAGAAGGTGCCAGAAAAGGATTCGAGAATAGAATAATAGCTGTTTTTCAGCCACATCTTTATTCCCGGACAAGAGATTTTTGTCAGGATTTTGCTCAGTCATTTTTTAATGCTGATATATTGATTGTTACAGATATCTATCCGGCAAGAGAGAGTCCGATCCAGGGGGTGAGTGGAAGGATAGTAGCAAATGAAGCCCGTAAACTTGGACATAAGCAGGTTATATACATACAGGATAAAAATGACGTAGTAAAGAAACTGTACGAGATAGTAAAAAAAGGTGATTTAATTATCACTATCGGAGCAGGAGATATTTGGAAAATAGGTGATTCATTCATTAAAGAGTATTGGTAATGAAAATATTTAAAAGTCAACAATTTCAGAGATTAAGGGAAATCTTTAAAGGGGAAATATTAATTGATGAACCGTTAAAAGATCATACCACATTCAAAATCGGAGGGCCGGCAGATTATTATGTTTATCCTAATGATTGGGATGATCTGAAAAATATTCTGATTTTCTGCAACGAAGAACAGGTGAAGAGATTTGTTATAGGAAATGGCTCAAATTTATTAGTACATGATGATGGATTCCGGGGAATTGTAATTGATTTGAGCAGAGGATTTGATACAATTCAATCAACCGGATTGGTTGTATATTCCGGAGCGGGAGTTTCTATAAATGATTTATTAAAATACTGTGTTGAACGAGGGCTTTCTGGTATGGAGCCTTTAATAGGCATCCCAGGCCAAATTGGAGGTGCTATTTGTCTTAATGCCGGTGCCTGGGATATGGAGGTCAGCAATAATCTTCTTACAGTTGAAATACTGGATGAATACGGAACTGAAGAAAAGATACATCATGATGAGGTTGATTTTGGATACAGATATACGGATCTGCCTGAAAAGGGGGTGATTGTTGGTGCAAGTTTTCAGCTTAAAGAAGGAAACCCAAGGGAAATGGCTGAAAGACAACGTGGATTTATGAAAAAAAGAAAATTAAAACAACCGTTAAACCTCCCTTCCGCAGGATCTATTTTTAAAAGTCCATCCGGTAATTATGCCGGAAGATTGATTGAAGAAGCCGGATGTAAAGGGATCCGGATCGGAGATGCCATGGTTTCCAAAAAACATGCTAACTTTATTGTTAATGTAGGAAATGCTACAGCTGTAGATGCCAGCCGGGTGATCGAGGAAGTTGCAAAAATCGTTCTGGAGCGATTTGACATACAGCTTGAAACAGAAATACATCTGTTAGGATTTGAGGAATAAGGGGAATTCAGTCTATTGGATGATGTCATAAAAAAAATGATTTTTTTTATATGCCTGTGTATTGCAGCCTTCTTCTGCTATTGCATAGGTGTTCAATACAGTAAATGGATTTCAAAATCAGAACAATTTTCTCTGCAGAATACTGAGGTTGAGGGTAATATATATTTTTCAAAAGAAGAAATTCTGGAGCAAAGCGGCATTCAAGAAAATACATGTATCTGGAATATTGATTTGGAAAGTATGTGTAAAAATCTGGAGGAAAATCCCTTTTTGGATTATATACATATATACAGAAGTTTTCCTGATAAACTGGTAATATCTGTCATAGAGAAAAAGCCTGTTGCTTTACTTAAGGTTAATGATACATTCCTGACCATTGATAAAACAGGGATGGTGCTTCCGTCCAAGATAGGGAAGATGTATGATCTGCCTTTGATCTCAGGTAATTTTAAAGGTAAAATCGGAGTTGGCAGGAAAGCAGGAGGAAAAAGATTACAGTTTACACTGAGTTTATTGAATATGATCATTAATGTAAGACCAAAGTTGTACAGTGAAATTTCAGAGATCCTGATAAATGAAGAGAATGAAGTATATTTTTTTATGAGCAGAAATGGAATACCGGTAAAATTTGGTAAAGGTAACTGGATGTATAAAATAAACTGTCTGGCTGAGATTTTGGATAGGTTGATAAAAGATAAAAAATTAAATGAGGCTAAATATATTGACCTTAGATATCAGAATCAAATAATTGTTGGTAAAAGGATATAATTTTATGTTTGATATTAAAGACGGTTTTAAAAAGAATATTATTGCCAGTCTTGATATAGGAACCCATAAAATTTGTGCAGTTATTGCTGAGATTGATGAATACGGGTCTCTGCATATTTTAGGGGCTGGCATAAGTGCTTCTCGTGGGTTACGACAGGGGGTAGTGGTAAATCTTGATGCTGCAGTAGATTCAATAAAACGGGCAGTACATGAAGCTCAGCTGACTGCGGGTGTGAGGATAAATGATGTTATTGTTGGTATTGCAGGAGAACATATTAAGGGTTTTAACAGCAGGGGTATGGTTGCAGTATCCAAGTCCGGAAGTGAAATTGTTCAGGATGATGTGGATAAAGTACTAAAAGCTGCAAAAGCGATCGCACTGCCTAAAGATCGTATGGTATTGCACCGAATACCTCAGGAATACATAGTTGATAATCAAGATGGTATTGATAATCCGGTGGGGATAAAAGGTGTAAGACTGGAAGCAGAAATCCATATTGTGACCTGTTCTGAGACCTCTGTGCAGAATATTACCGGTAGTGTCAGAAAAGCCGGATTACGGCCAGTCAGTCATGTATTGGAGTCGCTGGCTTCCAGTTATGCAGTTCTTGATAAAAGTGAAAAAGATCTCGGTATTGCCATGATTGATTTGGGGGGCGGTACTACAGATCTAATAATTTTCAGTAATGGAACAATAAGACATACTGCAGTTATTTCTATGGGAGGTGATAATGTAACCAAAGATATTGCCCTGGAATTGAAAACACCGCTTGAAGAGGCTGAAGAGCTGAAAAGAAAATTCGGATCTTGTTATAAAAACAGTATTACCAGAAATGAATTGTTCACTGTTCCGGGTATTGGAGGAAGACCCTCCAGAGAAGAAAAAAGAGAAGAATTAGCCAATATTATTCAGCCCAGAATGGAGGAATTATTTTCTTTAGCATCTAAGGAAATAAAACGGTCCGATTATGGTGAGCACATTGGAGCCGGAGTTGTATTAACCGGAGGAGGGGCTTTGTTAGACGGATGCAGTGAATTGGCAGAAGAAATATTCGGAGTCCCGGTAAAGATTGGTATTCCTATGGGAATAAAAGGATTATATGAGACAGTTAACAGTCCTGTTTTTGCAACTGGAATCGGATTAATCCTTTATAAGGCACAAAAAGAGGATGAAAAGTTTGAAGCGCTGGATGACATGGAAAATATCACTATTAAGAACATTCTACATAAAATAAAAAGAATAATAGGAGAAAATTTTTAGTTTCAAAAAGGAGGCCTTATCATGATACAAAATAAGAAGATATGTAATGAAAAGAACAAAACATTGATGTTCGATTTTGCAGATGAAAAACGAAAACCAGTGGATATTAAAGTTATCGGGGTAGGAGGAGGCGGCGGTAATGCAATCAACCGAATGATCGAAGAGAACTTAGATGGTGTTGATTTTATTACCATGAATACAGATCTGCAAGTTCTGGAAAATAATTTGTCCCCGAATATCATTCAGTTGGGGAAAAAACTGACCCAAGGTCTTGGTACCGGAGGAGATCCGCTTATAGGGCGCAAGGCCATAGAGGAAAGTAAAGATGAAGTTATTGAAAAACTTGCTGATGCAAATATGGTATTCATCACCTGTGGTATGGGCGGCGGAACAGGGACGGGTGCTTCACCGCTGGTTGCTGATATCGCTAAAGATCTGGGTGCATTGACAGTGGGTATCGTAACTAAACCTTTTGGTTTTGAGGGATTACAACGAATGGATAAAGCCCTGAAAGGAATTGAGCAACTAAAAGAGAATGTAGATACCTTAATTATAGTACCAAATCAAAAACTGCTTGAATTGGTATCAAAGCAAACTTCTTTAAAAGATGCATTCAGAGTTGCTGACGGCGTGCTGTATCATGCAACAAAAGGAATATCTGATTTGATAAATAAACCGGGACTGGTAAATCTTGATTTTGCTGATGTGAAGAGCATCATGTCTGAAATGGGAGATGCACTAATGAGTTCTGGAAGTTCTTCTACAGAAGATCAAAGAGGAAGAGAAGCTGCAGAAGAGGCAATTTCCAGTCCTCTGATTGAAGATGATTCTATTAAAGGTGCAAAGGGAACAATAATTAATATTACCGGCGGTGAGGATCTGAATATTAATGATATTAATGAGGCAACTTCTGTTGTCTACAATGAAGTTGGTCCAGAATCGAGAATAATATGGGGAGCAGTAATAGATCCAGATCTTAAGAATGAAGTTAATGTTACTGTAATAGCAACCGGATTAAATCATGATAAACTGGATAACGATTACAATAGATATGAGTCATACAGAAAAGAAAATAATTTTACCAAGTCGCAAAAAAATGACATTCCCATCTTTCAGCAAATTGAATCGGATCCATTAGAGCAGGCAATGGGTGACTCTTTAGAAGATAAAAGGGGGATTGATTTAACGAATCCAGATGAATAGATCCAGTCAGATTTAATTAAAAATATCATAGGTATCATGATCAAATGTCACTCTCCCTCTACCTGCTAACCATCGGCCTCCTGCAGGTAGAAGGGGGAGTTATTATATTTAGTTTAGTTGCCAAGGTAGTATGAAATGAAAAGAAAAATATTTGATTTAATCTCAAAATTTAGAGTACAGTCAAAAAAAATAAATGTATATGCTCTTATCGGAAGAGCGGGAAGCGGAAAAAGCTTCAGAGCAAAATTAATATCAAAAAAATATAAAATAGAATATATAATTGATGATGGTTTACTGATAAAGGATAACTATATAATTGCCGGTAAATCTGCGAAACGGGAGGAAAACCGCCCAAGAGCTGTTAAACGATCGATATTTTTCTATGAAGATCACAGAAATCAGGTTAAAGAAGAAATTAAAAAACATAAACCTAAATCGATTCTTATTCTGGGAATTTCAGAAAAAATGATACAGCGGATCACTGACAGTCTTGAACTTCCTGAGCCGGAGAAAATCATTGATATTAATGATATTGCAACTCCGGATGAAATAAGCCGGGCAAAAAATATACGGAAGCAGCAGGGAAAACATGTGATACCCGCACCGGTGCTGGAAGTAAAAAAAGATTCCGCGCATCATATAATTGACAGTTTAAAACTTTTTTTTCTGGACCATGGTAAATTTAAGAAAAAGAAAAAATTTTTTGAAAAAACAGTAGTACAAACTCCCTATATCCGGGGTAAGCTATATATTTCAGAAGAAGCACTCACCCAAATGATTATTCATTGTGTAAATGAATATGATCAAAGTATTTCTATAGATAAAGCAGCCATAAGAAAAAGTCCTAATGGTTATTTTATAGACTTGAGCATTACTCTGCCTATCAAGGAAAATATTTCAGGTCATATAGAATATTTACAGACATATATTATAAGAAATATTGAAACCTATACTGGTATCTATATTGCAGAATTGAATATGATTATTGATAAAATTAAAAATAAATCGGAGAATACGGCAGAATGATACGTGCTGTTGCTCTCATATCTTCAGGGCTGGACAGTATCCTTGCTGCAAAAATCATCAGTATTCAAAAGATAGATGTGAGAGGGGTTCTGTTTTATTTCAGGTTTGATAATCAGTACATCAAGATCAAAGAAGGTGAGATGGACAGTCTGCTTTGGTCTTTGCATATTCCGGTAGACTATATTGATCTTACTGAGCAAGTGGTCAGACTTTTACAATCCGAACCGGATCAAGGATTCGGGAGCGGCATTAATCCCTGTATTGATTGTCATAGTATGATGCTGAAAAGAGCCGATGAGATCAGAAAAAAGATAAAGGCTGATTTTTTCATAACCGGTGATGTAGTGGGCCAGCGGCCTATGTCTCAGAAAGCGTCTGTATTACGTCATATTGAAAAGGCCGCAGGGGTACAGGGTTTGGTAGTGCGTCCCCTTTCCGCTCAATTACTGGAAGAGACCATACCGGAGAAAAAAGGGTGGGTCGACAGAGAAAAATTGTATGGAATTGCAGGGCGTTCAAGAAAAGAACAGTTTAAACTTGCAGAAAAATTGGGAATAAAAAAATTTCAAGCACCTGCCGGAGGATGTATATTGACTGATCCTGAATTTTCCAAACGGGTAAAAATTTTCAGAAAGAAAAGAGGAAGAGAGAACGTAACTGCACAGGATCTCATTCTTATGCGGTACGGACGTCATTTCTGGATAAAAGATACTATTCATGTGGTTACAGGAAGGAATGAGTCTGAGAATGAAATACTGCAGTCATTTATCGGTCAAAGATGGGTATTTGAAGCAGTCGATATACCAGGCCCGCTGGTCCTGGCTTCAGGTATTGAAGAAAAGAAAGATATCCAGCTGGTGGGAAAAATTGTTTCCCGATATTGTTCCAAGAAACCATCACCAGTGATAAAAGTGAGATATGAGAACAAAGTAAAGAGAGTGAGTGGATATTTAGATGCTGTTCCGGTTGGGGAGGAGGAGCTAAAGGAGTGGAGGGTGTAGCGTCAGGAATATGGAAAAAAGGAAAATGGAAAAGGGAAGAGTAAAATACAAAATACAAAAAAAGACCAAAGACCAAAGAATAAAGAATAAAGAATAAAGAATCAAGAACTTAAGAACGTGAGCGCTTGAGAACTTTAGAATGTGAAAAGATTAACGAGTACAAGTCAAATGTCATTAGACAGTGATAAGAACAGATCCCAGGTTGCAGACTGAAGATATTGATGATGCGGTCGGCTGTCCGCGGTCTGCGGTCATTTTGATTACTCATTTCTGAATTCTAAAGCTCTAACGGTCTGCCGTGCAAAAGATTTTAGTTTTATCTTTTATCCTTCATATTTTATCTTTTCAATTATTCCTATAATCAATTTCCGATCCTAACAAACTATGAGGGATCAAGTATACAAACAGCGTAACAATAGATGCAGTTAGGATCCAGGAGGGTGTATCTGCAGATTTACGGTTTTTAAACCAAGCTAAACCCCAGAAGATCATAGATATTAAGGTTTTATTGTCAGTCAGATCAATTCCGAACGGTATACCGGTCCACAAACTGCCGAATGCATATTTTTGCATTAAGGGGCCCAGGATAAAACCGCCGATAAAAAGTAACAGTATGGTTATTTTTGTATATCTGAGTATATGTTTCTTTTTTACTAATACCTCTAATCCGGTCCTGGTGGAAAAGAGCATGGCAAGGAACATAAAGATTATATGGGGAATTAGGATCCAGGCAGGAACTGCACCCTTGAAACGGATTATTACAGGTTCATCATCAGTCAGAGATACAGTTTCTCCGTTTTTCAGTAAGATATAATAGGCAATCTTTCCTGCCGGCGGCTGGGATGGCAATGAAGCTGTCAACTTACTGCTATTTCTTTGCATAGGAATAACCTTCCATTCATCATAGGATTTATAGCGTTTGAATTTGACCATTCCCTGAATGGTTGTATCAGATATTTCAATCCAGATTGGGCAGTTATCTCCCGTAGTACAGGATCTGGGGAGAGTAAAGCTAACCTTACTTCCCATAACTATTGTTTCGTTGGAAATAGGGTAGGTGGGTCCGGTTTTTCGCTGAAAGTAGGCAGAAAAAAAAGTGATCAGTAATGCTATTGTCCATAGTACTATGCTTTTTTTCATACATTTCTCCTGTTCTTGGATAGTGATGGGTGTATCCGAATAATAAGATAAAATATAATCGAAAAAAATGCAAAATATATTGTAAAGGTGCTCTGGGTCGTAAAAATTGATTTAAGAAGTTGTTTTAAGACTGTACTAAAAACCTGTTTCATCACCCTGGACAGGGTCACAGACCCCTGTC
>CAZETW010000015.1:0-43156 GCA_964515295.1 uncultured bacterium
ATAGACAGTCTGGAATCAGATTTTGACATTCCGGAGGAGTTTGAAAATTTTGCCATTGACGAAGCCAATCTGCAGATTGCTTTTAATTCAACCATTACATTCCCTTTTGATGTTGATATAACTATCGAAGCCCTGGAAAGCAGAAATGCATTACCTGCTCCCATCCATATTTCTGAATCCATAGAACCAACCGGTACAGGACAGGATACAGTTGATATTGGTGATATAGCTGATTTTATAAACAGCCAGCCCACCAAAATACTGGTGTACGGGGATGCCTCTATTGGCAGGGGACAGCAGAGTCATTCTATTACAGAAAATGATTCCATTTCCGGAAAAGTGTTATTTAATGCTCCTTTAACTGTATCTATACCCACTTTGAAATCGAAAATGGAACCGGATACAATAACCATAGATGAGGATGTTCAGGATTTTCTCAGGGACAATTTAATCAGAGCAGAATTCAATGCTGAGATTGAGAACGGACTTCCTATCGGTGCAAACGTCTCTATAGTTTTTTCCAGCAGTTGTACTGATACTCTCATTTATGAAAATGGAAATTATGATATTAAGTTTGATCTGAATCTGAGTAAAGCGCCGACCACTGATACAGTACCTGCGAGAGTTGATGGCACCGAACACAGCACCTTAAATATCACTCTGGAAGAAAACGAGCTGAGCCATTTTATAAATAATGATACTCTATATGTAGGATTTTTATTTGAATTCTTAGGTCCTGATGTTTTGACAAAATTCAGGCCCCAGGATTATATAGAGATAGAGGCATATATATCAGCGCTGGTAAACACTAACGTACCGGAAGATGAAGACTAAAGGAGGATCTGTCATGAATAAACTATTTTCAAGATATAGAAATATTAATAATATATTGTTCTTTTCTTTTCTTCTGACAGTGCTGTTGATAACAAATGTCTCTGCTCAGATGAATGCGCGGGCGGTTGGGTTAGGAGGAGCCTATACAGCTATAGCCAGGGGAGTTCATTCACCTTTATGGAATCCTGCTAATTTAGGTTTATCTGATACTCCTAAATTTTCCATGACTTTAATTGGTGCTGAGATAGGCGCTTGGAATAACAGTTTTTCTTTGGGGATGTATAACAAATACAATGGTGAATACCTCACTGATGATGATATTGAGGATATCCTGAACAGTATTCCTGATAAAGGCTTCCGGTTAAATACAGAAGCTTTTGTTAATGCTCTTTCATTTTCTGCCGGACGATTTGCTTTAACTATTGGAGTTTTAAGCGGAGGGTTTGTAAATACTGCCAAAGCCTTTTTTGAAATACCATTGAGTGGAACAGAAATTAATAAAACCTATGAATTCAGTGATACTGACGCCAGCTCTCTGGCAGCCGGATTAGTGGGAATTTCCTGGGGACAGCCAATCCAGGTTGATTTTGCCGAGGAATTTACTGTTGGAGGTACATTGAATTTATTCTTTGCCGGTGGTTATGCGAATGCTGATACCACAAGATTTACCATAGATTCAAAACCATATGGTATTGACGTGGATGGATCGTATTCAGTTACCTATGCATATAATGGAAGTGTCGGATACGGCTTAAACCTGGGAAGCGCTGCCCGGTTAAATAAAAAATGGACTGTAAGTTTAGGCTTAACCAATATAATCAGCAGCCTTCCGTTTGATAAAGAAGTGAAGACGGAAAAAGGTAAATTTTCTCTGGATTCCCTGAATGTTTTAACTAATTTTGAAGAAGATGCCCGGGATACAACCTGGACAGTGGATACTCCTTCTTTTTCAGCCAGATTTCCTGCTGTACTGCATCTGGGATGTGCATACAGAGAAGGTGATGTTATAATGGCTGTTGATTATTACCAGGCTTTCACCGAGGGAATATATGGAAGCACTAATCCCCAGCTGTCAGTAGGTACTGAATGGCAGGGAGTATCATGGCTTCCACTTCGAATGGGAGTGGTAATGGGAGGGTATATCGGATTCGGTACTTCATTTGGATTTGGAATACGACCGGGAGGTTTTGTTCTTGATATCGGATATATGAGCAGAGGATTTTTGGTTTCACCGGGTAATACCAAAGGAATGATAGTATCTGTAGATGTAGGTATTAATCTCCAAAAAAAAGAGTAAATAGTAAAACAGATATTATTCTAAAGATATTTTAATTGTGATAGACATATATTACGGAGTAATATGAAAAAACTAAGGAGGTACATGATTAATGATTGATTCTTTATCTGGGAATTTTGGAATTTTGGTAGGAGGCGGACCTGCACCGGGTATAAATGGTGTCATTGCAGCAGTTACAATAGAAGCACGGAAAAAAGGATATAAAGTATATGGTATTAATGATGGATATAAATGGCTGGTAAAAGGTGATTTTGAATTGCTGAAAAATAATATCAGAGAACTTCATATAAAAGATGTTTCACGGATTCATTTTGACGGAGGTTCAATACTATACACGTCCCGAACCAATCCCAAGAATTTAAAAGAGGGGCCGCGAAATTGTGTAAAATTATTACATGAATTGGGCATTAAGTATATGGTTACTATCGGAGGTGATGATACTGCTTATGGAGCCAGTCTTATAGCAAAAGAAGCTAAAGGTGGAATAAAATTTGCTCATGTTCCCAAGACTATTGACAATGATTTGCCCCTTCCTCATAATTTACCTACATTTGGTTTTCAAACTGCCCGTGAATATGGTTCTGTACTGGTAAAGAATTTAATGGAAGATTCCAAAACTACTCACAGATGGTACATAGCTGTTACGATGGGAAGATACACCGGACATTTAGCTTTAGGAGTGGCAAAATCCGCTGCAGCAACGCTTGCAGTAATCCCGGAGGAATTTGAAAAGGATAAATATATTTCTCTTTGTCATGTTTGTGATATTTTAGAGACTTCTGTAATTAAACGTATGGCCATGGGGCATGATTTTGGGGTAATGGTAATTGCTGAAGGAATTGCAGAACGGTTAGATCCTCAGGAGTTAAAAAAACTTCCGAGTTTGAAATTTGAATATGATGAATACGGACATATGAGACTGGATGAAGTTGAACTTGGTAAAGTTATTAAATATGAGGTTGAACGGCGTTTTCGCGATCGGGGGAATAAGAAATTTCGTATTGTAGAACTTAATATTGGATATGTACTGCGTTCAGCTGATCCTATACCGTTTGATCAGGAATATACCAGAGATCTGGGATACAATGCTTTTCGATATTTAATGAGCGCGAAAAAAGAACATCAGAAAGATGCCATAATCGTGGTGGATAATGGAGCCTTGAAAAATTTACCATTTGATGAGATGCTGGATTCTAAAACAGGAAAAATTTCAGTTCGGTATGTTGATATTAACAGTGAGGCTTACAATATTGCCAGAAGATATATGATACGTCTGGAGAAACGAGATATTGAAGAAGAACATATGCTGAAAAAGATGTCAGAAGTAGCAAAAATGCCTGAAGAACAATTTATCAAGAGGTTTAAATATTTAATTAAATAGAAATCAGCAGGAAGTCATATTAATCAGTTTGATAATGTGAGATGTTTAATTTTACTCATAGAGAGAATTTTAGAAAGTCCTTTATAAAAAATGTAGAAAAATTATTTTCCTATGGATATGATTTTATTTTTCCTCCCATCTGTTTTGTTTGTGAAAAGCGCAATCATAATTTACAACCTTTATGCAATGACTGTTATAACCAATTAATGAACGCAGAGGATATAACTGTTCATGAGCAAAAATGTGATTTTAATCATTTATCAGAATCACTGTGTTTTAATCAATTGATAACCATCTGGCCCTATATAAATATAATAGAATCTATAATACATCAGATAAAATATAATCAAAGAAAAAAACTGGGTTTTTTCCTGGGCACAATTGCCGGGAGATTACTGAGTCAACAATTGCAATTATCCGGTGCTGAGATAATAATTCCTGTACCTTTACATAAAATCAGGTACAGAGAAAGAGGATACAATCAAAGCAGTTTTCTTGCTGCTGGCCTGTCCGGGATTCTTAAATTATCAATATATGAAAAAGCAATAGTCCGCATAAAAAAAACAAAATCACAAACCACCCTGAATGCTGAGCAGAGAAGTTCCAATCTGAAAGATGCATTTGAGGTGAAGGAGGCAGACAGAATTCATTCAAAAACAGTGTTACTGGTGGATGATGTTTCTACCACTGGAGCAACAATCAACAGCTGTTCCTATTCGTTAAAAAGTGCAGGTGCAGAGAAAATTATTGGTCTGGCAATGTCGCGTCCTGTATTTGGAGGATAAAGGATAAAAGATAAAACAAGGAACAAGGAAAAAGGAAAAAGGAAAAAGGAAAAAACAGAGCTTAAGAACGTAAGAACTTAAGAATGTTCACGTTCAGATGCCAGAGATCAGTAGTCAGAAGTGAGGTGGTGTAGTCCTGAAAAAAGTTTACAGTTTACCAAACCAGTCGTACCGAAATGTCATTCTGAGCGACCGAAGGGAGTGAAGAATCTCACGCCTCTGAATAAGAAGGTATGATGGTTTTTTGCTGGAAAAGTACGATTTTTAAAATAGCATTTATTTCCAGCTAGATCTGATTCTTTACTGATCCCTTAGTAGCGTGAGATCCTTCGTCACTTCGTTCCTCTGGATGACAAATTGTTACTGTTTTAAGTTAAACTTTAATTATGTAAAAGATTATTCAAAAACAAACAAGATATGGAGAAAAGAGTAAAAACTGTTGTTTTAGTTGTAAACCTATTTCAGGACAAGACAATTGCTGCTGACGGATATTTAATTGAAGGGGTAAAGCAGCAGTGAAAAGAAAATAGAATTATTAAAACATTATATATAATATTACGTAAATTTATTTAAGCAAGGGAAATAATATTATTGATACTTGTTGATCTAAAATAAGTGAGGAGAATATTTTGTCAGTTACAATTAATAATTTTACTATTAAATATGGGGATGTTACTGCAGTAGATAATATGACAGCTGTTTTCACACCGGGTGCAACCGGGCTCCTGGGAGTGAACGGAGCAGGTAAATCCAGTCTTATCAAAGGTCTTCTTGGACTGGTTAAAATTTCTTCCGGCAGTGCATCAATACTGGAACATGATGTTTCTACTCAACAGAAGTTAATTCGTCAGCTTATCGGGTATATGCCTGAGGATGATTGTCTGATTCCGGGATTAACCGGATTGGACATGGTGCAGTTTGCTGGAGAATTATGCGGAATGAGTAAAGAGGATGCCAGAGAACGTGCCCATGAGGTATTGTTTTTAGTGGGACTGGAAGAAGCCCGTTACCGAAGAGTAGAAGCATATTCTTCCGGGATGCGACAGCGTATTAAGCTGGCCCAGGCTTTAGTGCATGATCCTAAACTTCTTTTTCTGGATGAGCCTACCAGCGGCATGGATCCGAAAGGCAGACATGAGATGCTGGATTTAATCAAAACTATCTCCAGTTCGGTTGACATCAGTATTATTTTAGCGTCTCATATTCTCTCAGATGTGGAAAGAACCTGTGACAGAATTGTCATTATTCACCGGGGAGCCCTGGCCAGACAGGGAGATATTCATGGAATTAAAGGTAAATATTCAGGTTCGTTTACAGTACGAATAGACGGAAGAGAGGAAAAATTTAGACAGATCTTGGAAAAAAATAAATGTGAAATCAGTCCTTCAGGCAAAAACTTACTGGACATAACTCTTCCGGAAAAGCAGGATACGGATCTAATACTAAAAGCTGCACATCAAGCTGATGTTAAACTCCGTAAAATGGTTCCAAGTATTCAGTCACTTGAGGATGTATTTGTAAAGCTCATTAAGGAGGATGATAATGCCCATTTATAAAGAGACGTATCATAATTGGTACGGCCGACTTAAGGAGAAGCCTTTAACCTGGTGGGTTATTGGAAAAACTGGAATTAAACTGGTAATGCGGAAAAGCAGGGCTCTGATGATACTTATTTTCCTAGCTTCTGCAATCCCTTTTTTCATAAAAGCAGTACAAATCTATCTGGTTACCAAAGTTGGTGAATCATCCAGAATAGTACAGGGTGTAAAGGGTCTTAAGATCAATACTGAATTCTTCTCCGGATTTATACAGGGACAAATGTTTTTTGTGATTATAGTTATTATTCTTGCGGGAGCAGGATTAATTGCTCAGGACAGACAATACAAAGCATTGTCTGTCTATTTTTCTAAACCGGTAACTTTCTGGGATTATATTGGCGGCAAGTTTTTAATTATTGGATTTTATGCCTCCCTGGTAACATTATTGCCCGGATTGATACTTTTTATTATAAAAGTACTTTTATCCAATGATCTAACTTTTCTTAAAATGTATTACTGGATACCCCTGTCTATGCTGGCATATGTTATACTTCTGATAACTGCCCTGGGTGGGTTAATGCTGGCTCTTTCTTCTGCAGCAAAAGGAACCGGCTCAGCAGCAGTGGTTTTTATCGTTATCCTTATGTTCCCGGATATATTAAGTAAAATTTTATCCCGAATTCCCGAGGTGGGAATTTTTTCTGTACAGTCTTCATTAAAGCAGACAGGTGCATTTTTCTTTGGAATAGAACAGCCTTATAATTTTGCAGTATATTGGGGAATATTAATGCTGATGGGGATTATTTTTTTAAGTTTTCTGATATTGCAGAGTAAAATAAAACCTACTGAGGTGATAAAATGAAAATAGAGGCTAAAAATTTAAGTAAATGGTACGATCAAGTAGTTGGTGTGAATAATCTGGAATTTATTATTGAGTCCGGAGTAACAGGTTTTCTTGGTCCCAATGGAGCAGGAAAGACCACTTTGCTGCGTTTATTAACTGGTCAATTAAAGCCAAGTAAAGGAAATTTACTCATTAATGGAAATGCCATATGGAATAATTATGAGATATTGCAGGATGTTGGTTATTGTCCTGAATTAGATAATTTCTGGGACTATTTAACGGGGATTGAATTTGTCAGGGCAACGTTGCGCATGCATGGGTTTTCTCTGTCGGATGCGAATGCAAAAGCTGAGTATGCGGTACGTGTTATGAATATGGAGAAGTTTCAGAATAAAAAGATCGGTAGCTATAGTAAGGGTATGCGTCAGAGGATAAAAATGGCTCAGGCAATTGCTCATGATCCTCAGCTTTTATTTTTAGATGAACCTTTAAATGGCATGGATCCTCTGGGAAGAAGGTCCACTATAAATCTGATTAAGGAATTTGGCGAACAGGGTAAGACTGTTATTGTTTCAAGTCATGTTCTCCATGAAGTAGAAGAGATGACAGATACTATACTCTTAATCAATCACGGGAGGCTTTTAGCTGAGGGAAATATTTATGAGATCAGGGAACTTATTGATAATCACCCTTTACAGGTAACAATAATTTGTAACAGGGTAAACATTCTTATTTCAAAATTCCTGGAATTTGAGGATGTAAAAAGTGTACAATTAAACAGGGAAGAAAATCAGATTACCATTGAGACATTATCTCCGGAAACATTTCATAAAAGATTGCCTAAACTGGCTTTGGATAATAATATAAAAATAAAATCTTTGTGGTCACCTGATGAGAATCTTGAATCTGTATTTGATTATCTAGTGAGGTAAATGATGAATTTTTTATTTAAATTTTTTATAAAAAATAACATTAACAGTAAAAGAACTATCTGGATTGGTATAATGGCCTTAGTCCCTGTAATATTTGCTGCCATTATACTATTATTAAACCCTGTGATTTCAAAAGAAGGAGTAACAGTATCATCATTGTTTCCTCAGGTTTCAGTTTTTTTATACATACATTTTTTGCTTCCTCTCACTGCTATATTTATGGGAGCAGCTGTCATTGGTGATGAAGTCGACGGCAGGACTCTTCCTTATCTGTTAACCAGGCCAATACCCAGGAGAACCATTGTTCTTTCCAAACTCATTGCCAGTGCAGCATTGACTGGTCTGATATTTTTATTTTCTCTGGCAGTAACCTATATTATTATGAAGCAGGAAAATGGTTTTAGAGGATTAATTCAAGATGCTGATATTTGTCTGGGCACCATCGGTATTATATTTCTGGGCGTGATAGTGTATTTACCTCTTTTTTGTTTATTGGGCGGTCTTTTAAAAAGACCCGTTCTCATAGGTCTTTTTTTTACATTTGGCTGGGAATCTACAGTAAGTTTTCTGCCCGGGAACATTAAATATTTTTCAGTATCTCATTATCTGCACGTTTTAGCCAAAAGATTATATGATAGTCAATTTGCCAGTACAGATACCAAGAGGGCATTATTAAATTTACTTTTCAGGTCAAAGGAAATATCCAGTGAAGCTGCAGTACTGATTTTATTAGCAGTTGCATGTATCTTTGTTTTTTTATCTGCATCTTTACTGTATATAAAAGAATACAGACTTGAGAAAAGCTAAGGACCGCAGGATAGATCAGTATTATTATTTTAATGTATAATTGCTAACTATATTAGTACTCAGTTTCAGTTTTATTGGATTTGAATTACGATCAACGATTTTAGATCTTTTGAGAATATAAAAAAAGATAACCTTATCAAAAGATTATCTTTTTTTTGTGAAACAGCAACAGTATATGTAATGTATTATAACTTTACAATATTCAAAATTAATTAGCCGTTGTGTCAGGTTTGGAAAGCGTTTTCAGCTCATTCATTAATTTTTGTGCTTCCAGGGAATCAAGTTTTTGATCTTGAAAAGAATTTTGAAACATAGTTACAAGTCCCTGAAGTTTCTGTTTATCAATATCACCTTCTTTTAATTTATTTAAAGTTTCATCGAATAAAACTCTCGCTTCTGCTTTAGAGCTGGAATCCGGTAAGGTTGACACAACAGATTTTTCCATGGCATTAAATCCCTTTTCAATGGCAACGTCTACTAATTTTGGACAATAAACTATCCCGGCTATAATAAGTATTATCAGTATAATGCCAACAATTATTAAAAATTTTTTCATAGCTCATTTCCTCCTTTTGGTGGTAATTACATAATCATCATTGAAAATAATTAAATTTAATGTAAGTAAATATTTTGATTATTTCAAGTAATTTTTATATATGATTATTAACGTTCACACTACTTTAATCTTTCCATAATAATCTTCCATAATTTCTTCATACTCATCACGGTATAAAAATAATGCATCTGGAAGAAATTCCATTATATCTTCAGCTGTTACGCCGTCTTCACCAATATCAACGGAAGCAAGATCACCGGCAAAACCATGGATGAAAACTCCGGCTTTTACAGCTTCAATAATATCCAGTCCCAGACCGTACATGGCAGCAATAGTGCCGGTAAGTACATCACCTGATCCAGCTGAAGCCATACCGGAGTTGCCGCTGAGATTTATAAATATCCGGCCATCAGGTATACCGATCAGTGTATGAGCTCCTTTAAGTAAGATAATAGAATTCCACTTTTCAGTTTCAGTTTTCAGGATATTTACAGGAGAATTCTTAATCTCTGCTATGGATTTTTCTGTTATTCTGGCCATTTCTCCGGGATGAGAAGTGAGCACTGTGGGACTGTTCCGTTTTTTACAGATGTCAGAATGCTGGCTTATTGCTGTAATTCCGTCTCCGTCAATAAGCAGAGGTTTGTCAATGTTCATTACCAGTTCTCTGACCAGTTCCTGAGTTTCATTTTCTAAAGAAAGGCCAGGTCCGATAACAACAAAATCGACTTCCTGGGAAATTTCTGTAAGTTCTTTAATATTACTTTTTGACATACTCCCTTTTTCGGTTTCCTGTTGAGGAACAAAGACAAGCTCACTTCCCCCGCTTCCCAGGATATTAACAACAGAAGAAGGCGCAGCAAGTCGAGAATACCCTCCACCTGCCTTGAGAAAAGACATGGCACTGAAAAAAGGAGCACCTAAATAGCCGGCCGCGCCGGCAATAAAAAGAGCATCTCCGAAGCTTGTTTTATGGCCATCTTCATTCCTTGATGTTAGAGGAGAAGGTTCATTTATTTCAGTTTTTATTTTATTATTTGAGGTTAATTCAGGGGGAAATGAAATATGAGTTATTGAAAGTTCACCTCCTAAGACATGGCCGGGATATAATATATTACCTAATTTAGGTAATCCAAAACTTACAGTAAAATCAGCTTTTACTGATACTCCCATTACCTGACCATTATTTCCGTTCACTCCTGATGGGATATCTATAGAAACGACTGGTATATTGCTGTTATTAATACATTCAATAGCGTCCTTATAAAAATCTTTTACTTTTCTTTCTAAACCTGTTCCGAAAATGGCATCAATTATTACATCAGAAGCACAAAGGATATCTGTTAGCACTTCAGAGTTTTCTACTCTTTCCATTGGAAAGCCCAGCTTTGCTGCTATTTCATAGTTTGTTTGAGCAGCGCCTTTATATTTTTCAGGATTGCACAGCAGTATAACATGAGGTAATCCGCCCATAGAATAGATTTTTCGGGCAACTACCAAACCGTCACCCCCATTGTTGCCGCCTCCACATACAATCGCAAAAACAGAACCTGTTATTTTAAAATTTTCAACTAACACATTAAATGTTGCGCCACCGGCATTTTCCATCAATAACTCATCTTTAATGCTGAATTTTTCTATTGCAGTTTTATCCAGCAATCTCATCTCTTCTACAGAACTTACTTTCATAGCTATACTCCGTAATTGTAAAATAATTATTATAATGTAAAAAAATACATAGATGAAAGCAATTATTTTTTATTTTTTAGTTGACATAAAGAAATTTTTTTATTATAATAATTGGCTGATTACAAAAGTGCTGGCGTAGCTCAATTGGTAGAGCAGCTGATTTGTAATCAGCAGGTTGTAGGTTCAATTCCTATCGCCAGCTCTAATGTGGAGGGGTTCCCGAGCGGTCAAAGGGAACAGACTGTAAATCTGTCGGCGAATGCCTTCGAAGGTTCGAATCCTTCCCCCTCCACTAGAACGATTTAGCGGGAGTAGCTCAGTTGGCTAGAGCGTCAGCCTTCCAAGCTGAATGTCGCGGGTTCGAATCCCGTTTCCCGCTCTCTAAAAAAAAAATTAAAAAAGGCAAAATTTTTTCTTGCATATTGCCTTTTTTTTTATTATCTTAATAGGCTTTTTATCAAAAATGATAAGAAGCAAAAAATTATATATTGGGCGTTGCCCACGTAGCTCAGGCGGTAGAGCACATCCTTGGTAAGGATGAGGTCACCAGTTCAAATCTGGTCGTGGGCTCGTTTTTGTTTACAATATAGAATTAATTTTTTTTATTGGAGGGTTGAAAAAATGGCAAAGGAGAAATTTCAGCGAACAAAGCCGCATGTTAATATAGGGACCATAGGCCATGTTGATCATGGTAAGACGACCTTAACAGCTGCGATCACCATGTTTTTAGCGAGCAAGGGTCAGGCTGATGTGAAGAAGTTTGATGAGATAGATAATGCGCCGGAGGAGAAGGAGCGCGGGATCACCATTAATACCGCACATGTTGAGTATGAGACGGATAATCGTCATTATGCTCATGTTGACTGTCCCGGTCATGCTGATTATATCAAGAACATGATTACCGGAGCGGCCCAGATGGATGGGGCAGTGCTGGTTGTTTCTGCGGCTGATGGTCCCATGCCGCAGACCAGGGAGCATATATTACTGGCACGTCAGGTGAATGTGCCTTCGATCGTGGTATATTTAAACAAGACAGATCAGGTGGATGATCCGGAGCTGCTGGAGTTGGTAGAGCTGGAATTACGCGAGTTGTTGTCATCCTATGAGTTTCCTGGTGATGATCTTCCCATTATCAAGGGGAGTGCGTTGAGGGCTATGGAGAAGGGATTGGCAGGTGATTTTGAGGGTGATGAGTGGACATCGGTAACAGAGTTGCTTGATGCGATGGACAGTTACATTCCCACCCCGGAGCGAGCCACAGACAAGCCCTTTTTAATGCCGGTGGAGGATGTGTTTAGTATTACTGGTCGGGGGACTGTGGGTACAGGTCGAATTGAGCGTGGGATGGTGAAGGTAGGCGAGGAGATGGAGTTGGTGGGACTTGGCGCTCATCGTAAGACCGTGGTTACAGGAGTGGAGATGTTCCGGAAGTTACTTGATGAAGGTCAGGCAGGCGACAATGTTGGGTTGCTTCTTCGAGGGGTAGACAAGGAGGAGCTGAAGCGCGGGATGGTTGTAGCGGCACCGGGGAGTGTGACTCCGCATACGAAGTTTGAGGGCCAGGTGTATGTACTGAAGAAGGAAGAAGGAGGCCGTCATACGCCGTTTTTTGATGGATATCGGCCGCAGTTTTATTTTCGCACCACAGATGTTACCGGTTCCATAAAACTTCCTGAAGGAGTAGAGATGGTGATGCCCGGGGATAATATAGATATGACCGTAGAGTTGATAGAGCCGATAGCAATGGAGCAGGGACTTCGTTTTGCAATTCGAGAAGGCGGCAGAACTGTTGGAGCCGGAGTAGTCGGTAAAATTATTAAATAGTCAGTTAGATTGAATAAATAATGAGAAATATAATTACACTTGAATGTACAGTTTGCAAGCAACGGAATTATACTACTACGAAGAACAAGAAGAATCATCCGAAGAGAGTGGAGTATAAAAAATATTGTCCATTTTGTAATAAACGGACAGTTCATAAAGAAACAAGATAAGAATTTTTATTTTCTTAAAGGCCTGTAGCACAAGTGGCTAGTGCACCGGACTCCAAATCCGGGGGTTGGGGGTTCAAATCCTCCCAGGCCTGCTTAAGCTAATAAAGAGAGTAAATGCTATGCAAAAGATAATAAAATTTATAAACGAAGTTCAACAAGAGGTGTCGAAAGTTATTTGGCCTTCACGTGAAGAACTGTACGGTTCTATTGTAGTTGTTATTGTATTATGTGTATTGCTTTCTCTTTTTATATTTTTCTCTGATTATATGTTAACTCGTTTATTTGAAATGGTGTTTTAAAAGGGGGATTTTTTTTGTCAAATTGGTATGCAATACATGTTTATTCCGGTCACGAGAAGAAGATAAAAAAATATTTAGAAAGTGAAATAAAAAGAACTGGATCAGAGGATAAAATAAAAAAAATATTGATTCCATCAGAGGATGTGGTTGAAATGAGGGGTGGCAAGAAAAAGGTAAGAAATAGAGTGTTTTTTCCGGGTTATATGCTTATTGATATGGAATTAGATGGTGATTCTCAAAATCTGGTACTGAATGCTCCGGGAGTGACTAATTTTGTTGGACCTAAAAATAAGCCCAGTCCTTTATCTGAAAAGGAAATACGACGTATACTGGGCAGAGTTGAGGACCGCACTGATGAAGAGGTAGTTGAAGTTCCTTATCGGAAAGGAGATGTGGTGAAAGTTATTGATGGTCCTTTTTCAGATTTTTCCGGAGTTGTGGAAGAAGTTAACAAAGAAAGAAAAAAATTAAAAGTAATGGTAAGTATTTTTGGTCGCTCTACTCCAGTTGAACTAAATTTTTTACAGGTTGATCTGGAAAAGTAGAACGTTTAGAAAACAGGTGAAACAATGGCAAAAAAAATAATGGCTGAAGTAAAATTACAAATCCCAGGTGGTCAGGCAAATCCTTCACCTCCTGTAGGACCTGCTCTTGGGCAGCATGGAGTAAACATAATGGAGTTTTGCAAAGCTTTTAATGCTAAAACTCAGGAAAAACAAGGATTGATCATTCCTGTAATTATTACTATTTATATAGACAGGTCATTTACTTTTATTACCAAGACACCTCCTGCCGCAGTATTGTTAAAGAAAGCTGCTAAAATTGAGAAAGGTTCTGGAATGCCCAATAAAGAAAAGGTAGGGAAGGTGAAGCGCAGCCAGGTTAGAGAAATTGCACAGATGAAGATGGTTGATTTAAATGCAAATGATGAAGAAATGGCTATGCGTATTATTGAAGGTACTGCAAGGAGTATGGGAATCATTGTTGAAGCATGAGGTAGTTATATATGAACAGAGGTAAAAAATATCAAACAAATTCAGAACTTGTTGATCGTAATACATTATATAGTGTAAGCGAAGGTGTAGAAATTTTCAAAAAGCAGAAAACGGCAAAATTCGATGAGAGTGTTGAGATTTCAATCAATTTGGGTGTTGAACCGAAGAAAGCCGACCAAATGGTGAGAGGAACTGTTGCACTCCCTCATGGGACAGGTAAAGAGGTCAAAGTCCTGGTTCTCTGTAAATCACCAAAAGACAAGGAAGCCAAGGAAGCAGGAGCTGATATGGTGGGGTTAGATGAATATATTGAAAAAATCCAAAAAGGATGGTGTGAAGCAGATGTGGTTGTAGCTACACCTGATGTTATGAAAGATGTTGGTAAATTAGGAAAATTTTTAGGTCCAAAGGGATTAATGCCAAATCCCAAAGCCGGGACAGTAACCAATGATATATCAAAAACTGTTAAGCAGCTGAAAGCAGGAAGGATAGAATTTCGAGTTGATAAATATGGTATTATTCATACAATAGTTGGTAAATGTTCATTTACTGCCCAACAGATAATCGATAATATAAAAGCTTTAATGCAGGAAGTGGTGCGGCTAAAACCGGCATCAACAAAAGGTCTGTATATAAAAGGGGTCACATTATCATCAACAATGGGACCGGGAATAAAACTGGAAAGTTCGTCGCTGGTTAAAAAATAAAGGTGTCGAATTATAAAGTTAAATAAAAAATAATTTATTTAAGGGATTGTTATGCCAACTCCAGAAAAAGAAGCGATAGTAAAAGAAGTTAGTGAAGTTTTCAAAAAAGCAGAAGGAATATTTATAACGGATTATAAAGGACTGAATGTATCTCAGATGACAGAATTAAGGAGTAAGTGCCGGGAATCGTCTGTAGGATATAAGGTAGTGAAAAATACATTAGCAAGGATAGCTGCGAGGGAAGTTGGTTATAAAGAAATGGTTGATTATCTGAAAGGTCCTTCTGCAATTGCGTATAGTTTCGAGGATCCATCAGTTCCGGCCCGGATCATAAGTGAGTTTGCAAAGAAGGAAGACAAGCCAAGTATTAAAATGTCTATTTTTGAAGGATATTTTTACGGGCCTGAAAAAGTTAAACGGATTGCTTCATTGCCAACAAAAAATGAAATGTATTCACAGTTAGTAAGAAATGTAAATTCTCCAATACAGGGTTTAGCGGGTAGTTTAAATGGTATACTTACAAAATTGGTAAGGACATTAGTATCAGTAAAAGAACAAAAAGAAAAAGAATAACATAAACTATAATAAGATGTAAGTTCGGAGGGAATAATGGCCGAAGAAAAAAAAGCTAAAGAAGAAAAAGCTAAAGAAGAAAAAGCCGAAGAAACAAAAACTGTAGAAAAAAAACAAAGTACAGATGAAAAACAGGTGTCAAAAAATGTTGAGAAAATTCTAGATTCAATTAAGAAATTAAAAGTTCTTGAATTGGCAGAGTTAGTGGAAGCGCTGGAAGATGAATTTGGTGTTACAGCTGCTGCTCCGGTTGCTGCTGCTCCGGTTGCTGGAGGAGGAGCTGCTGAGGGTGGTAAAGAAGAAAAGGATGAGTTTGATGTTGTATTGAAATCTTTCGGTTCAAGCAAAATTCAGGTTATTAAGGTAGTACGTGCCATTACCGGACTTGGATTAAAAGAAGCCAAAGAATTAGTTGAATCTGCACCAAAGGGAGTGGTTAAGGAAAGTGTAGCCAAAGAAGAAGCTGAAGATGTCAAAAAGCAATTAGAAGAAGTCGGAGCCCAGGTTGAATTAAGTTAGTTTTTTTGTTTAAGGAGGGCAATTTTTTGAGAAAAGAGTTAATTGAAAGAAAAAATTTCGCAAAAATATCTTCAGCTGTTAAAATACCAGATTTACTGGATATTCAGTTAAAATCGTTTAGAGGTTTTCTACAGGATGATGTGCCACCACATAAACGTAAATCTAAAGGTTTGCAGGAAGTATTTGAAAAAGTTTTTCCTATTACGGATTCAAGAGAAAACTATGTGTTAGAATTTGTTGAATATTATGTTGATGTTCCGAAATACAGTGTTAAAGAATGTCGTAACCGGGGAGTAACTTATTCTGTACCTTTAAAAATGAAGATGCGGTTATCTATTAAGGATAAATACAGTAAAAAATCTGATTATACAGATACCCTGGAACAGGTAGTATATCTGGGTAATTTTCCTTATATGACCGAGAAAGGTACTTTTATCATAAATGGTGCTGAAAGAATTATTGTTAATCAGTTGCATCGTTCACCAGGTGTTTTCTTTGATGAAAAAGTAAATCCGAACGGGAGCAGAAGTTTTTCTGCTAGGGTAATACCATTCAGAGGATCATGGCTGGAATTCAGTATTGATATTAATGATGTATTGTATGTCTATATTGATCAGGGAAGAAAATTTCCTGCAACTGTACTTTTACGTGCTTTGGGGTGTTCCACTGATGAACAGATTTTACGGTTGTTTAACATGGTGGAAGAGGTTTCCTTAGATGATAAAAACATAAAAGAGTATTTTGGTAAATATTTATTTTTTGATAATGAAGAAGTTGGCATTGTAGACAGTGAAACTGGAGAGTTGTTATTTGAACGAGGTGATACATTTGATAAAGAAACAATGAGTAAGTTAAAAGAATTAAATGTATCCAAGGTGAAATTTTTCCGGGAAGAAGGAGAATTAAGCGGTGTTGAAGTAATTAAGAATACTTTTAATAAAGACAGTATTGATACTGAAAAGGAAGCTATTGAATATGTTTATCATCAATTAAGATCAGGAGAACCGCCGGATATCAATACTGCCAGAACAATGATTGAACGTTTATTTTTCAATCCCAATAGATATGATATTGGAATAGTAGGGAGACACAGGATTAATAAAAAATTAGGTGTTGATGTTGATGAAAACAAACGGGTATTGACAAGAGATGATATAAATCATATCATTCAGTATTTGTTAGATTTACGTGGTGGAAAGAAAAATGCCGACGATATAGACCATCTTGGCAACAGAAGAGTTAAAACTATCGGGGAACAGTTTTCTGAGCAGGTTGCTATTGGTGTTTCAAGAATGGCAAGAACTATCAAGGAAAGACTGAACATTGGTGATACTGAACGTATGACTCCTCAGGATTTAGTAAATGCCCGGGCTGTAATGTCTGTAATAAACTCATTTTTCGGCACCAGTCAGTTATCTCAATTTATGGATCAGACCAATCCTTTAGCTGAGATGACTCATAAAAGACGTTTATCTGCCTTAGGACCCGGGGGGTTGACCAGAGAGAGAGCAGGATTTGAGGTGAGAGATGTTCATTATTCACATTATGGACGGTTATGTCCAATCGAGACACCTGAAGGTCCGAATATAGGGTTAATATCATCAATTGCAACGTATGCCCGCGTTAATGAATTTGGATTTTTGGAAACGCCCTATCAAAAAGTGGAAGATGGAAAGGTAGTTAAGAAAATTGAATATTTAAATGCAGAGGATGAAGAGGATTTTATAATTGCTCAGGTCAATACACCTATGGATAAAAAAGGTAATTTTTTAAGTGAAAGAGTGAAGGCCAGATACAGAGGTGAATTTCCCATTGTAAAACCTGATCAGGTTCATTACATGGATGTATCTCCTAATCAGATTGTCAGTGCAGCTGCAGCACTTATACCATTCTTAGAACATGATGATGCTAACCGGGCACTTATGGGATCGAATATGCAGCGGCAGGCAGTACCTCTATTACAGCCTGAGGCACCTTTTGTGGGAACAGGAATGGAACGTAAGATTGCAATGGATTCAAAATCATTGTTAGTTGCGGATATCGATGGAGTAGTCAAACAAGTCAGCGGAGATGAAATTGTAATTTCCAAGAAGCAGCAGTCAGAAAAAGAATCTTTAGACTTTGATTTTATCCAGGAAAAAGTATATAAATTGACAAAATTCTTGCGAACTAATCAGGATACAATGATCAATCAGATTCCATTGGTAGAGGAGGGAGATGAGGTTAAAAAAGGTGATATTATTGCTGATGGATGTGCTACAGATAAAGGTGAATTATCATTGGGAAGGAATGTTTTAGTAGCATTTTTATCCTGGAGGGGTTATAATTTTGAAGATGCTATAGTTATCAGTGAAAGAGTGGTTCAGGAAGATATTTATACATCGATTCATATAGAAGAGTTTGACCTTCAGGTAAGAGATACAAAACGAGGGGAAGAAGAATTAACCAGAGAAATTCCCAATGTTTCAGAAGAAGCTACTAAGGATTTAAATGAAGATGGGATAATACGTGTGGGTGCAAGAGTAAAGTCTGGTGATATATTAGTCGGGAAAGTCACTCCCAAAGGTGAAACAGAACCAACTCCTGAAGAAAAACTTTTAAAAGCAATTTTTGGAGAGAAGGCAGGAGATGTAAAGGATGCTTCCTTAAGAGCTTCATCCGGCATGGATGGAGTGGTAATAGATACCAAGTTGTTTTCATTAAAGAAAAGAGATGCCGAAACCAAGAAAAAAGATAGTCAGATTATTAAGGATTATGAAAAGGAAGTAAAAAGAGAAAAAGAAAAAGTACGATCATACAGAGATGAGAAATTAAAATCAATATTAAAGGGGGAAACTTCTGCTGGCATACGAGAAACTGAATATCAAAAGATTATTCTTCGTAAAAATGCAAAAATAACCGATAAAGCATTAGAAAAAATTGATTTTGATAAAATGGACAGGTCTTCTCCTTTAGTACTTAAGGACAAAAATACTGATCAGATAGTGAATACAATTTTTGATCGTTATGAAAAAGTGATCAGAGATATTGAGAATAAATTTGAAAGAAAAAAAGAGAAAATAATAGTTGGAGATGAATTACCTCCGGGAATCATTAAACTGGTTAAGGTATATATTGCCAGAAAAAGGAAGTTACAGGTTGGTGATAAAATGGCCGGACGTCATGGAAATAAAGGTGTTATCGCTAAAGTGGTTCCTGCAGAAGATATGCCTTATCTGCCGGATGGAACACCAATAGATATAATATTGAATCCTCTGGGCGTACCGTCCAGAATGAATTTGGGCCAGATAATGGAAACTATGCTGGGGTGGGCTGCTAAAAGTCTTGATTGTCATTACGCCACTCCTGTTTTCAATGGCGCAACCGAAAAGGAAGTTGTGGAAGAACTGAAAAAAGCTAATTTGTCTGTTGATGGTAAATCAGTTCTTTATGATGGAAGAACTGGCGAAACATTCGACCACAGGGTAACGGTTGGTCACATTTACATGAATAAGTTATCTCATTTAGCTGAAGATAAGATACATGCACGATCTATAGGTCCTTATTCATTAGTTACGCAGCAACCTTTAGGCGGTAAAGCTCAGTTTGGAGGTCAGAGATTTGGGGAAATGGAAGTCTGGGCTTTAGAAGCATACGGTGCAGCTCATACATTGCGTGAAATGTTAACCGTTAAATCAGATGATGTTAAAGGCAGAGCAAAGACATACGAGGCAATTGTTAAAGGTGAGAATCTGCCTGAACCTGGTATTCCTGAATCATTTAATGTTTTATTAAAAGAATTAATGGCGCTCGGATTAGATGTTGAGCTGCGTTAAAGATTTTTTATAAAGATATTCATAAAGGAGTATTAATAAGTGGTTAAAGGCAAAAAAGAAAAATATTATTCCGAGATGTTAATTAATCTTGCTTCTCCAGATACAATTCTAAGCTGGAGTCATGGTGAGGTTTTGAAGCCTGAAACCGTTAATTATCGATCTTACAAACCGGAAAAAGACGGCTTATTCTGCGAGAAGATATTCGGACCAGTGAAGGATTATGAATGTCATTGCGGTAAATACAAAAGAATCAGATATAAAGGAATAATTTGTGACAGATGTGGTGTAGAAGTAACTACAAAGGCTGTCCGCCGGGAGAGAATGGGGCATATAACTCTCGCTGTACCGATTGTTCATATATGGTATTTTAGATCAGTTCCCTCTAAGATAGGGTATATTCTGGATATTACTACCAAGGGGTTAGAGAAAATTATTTACTATGAAAATTATGTGGTGATCGAACCAGGTAACAGCGGATTGGCAAGAGGGGATCTTTTAACTGAAGAAGAATATTTTGAATTGTTAGAAGATTTGGGTGAATCGATGAGCACACAAGAGGAAAGTGATGAAGAAGTAATCTCCAATCCGGAAGAAACTAATGGTAAATTTGTTGCCAAGATGGGTGGAGAAGCTATACGGGGTTTATTATCAAAGGTGGATATTGAGGAGCTGTCAACACAATTACGTCTTGTTGTTAAAGAGAGTAAATCAAAGCAAAAAAAGAAAAATGCTCTCAAACGGTTAAAAGTAATTGAAGCATTTCGGCAGACAGAAAACGGAAAACCAAATAAACCTGAATGGATGGTAATGTCAATCATCCCTGTTATACCTCCTGAGTTGAGGCCATTGGTGCCCTTAGAGGGGGGAAGATTTGCTGCTTCAGATTTAAATGATTTATACAGACGAGTAATTATCAGAAATAACAGGCTCAAGAAGTTAATGGAGATTAAAGCTCCGGAAGTAATTTTAAGAAATGAAAAACGGATGCTTCAGGAAGCAGTGGATTCATTGTTTAATAATGGGAAAAGACGTGCAGCTGTCAGAGGAGACAGTAACAGACCACTTAAATCACTTTCAGATATGCTGAAAGGAAAACAGGGCAGATTTCGTCAGAATCTTCTGGGGAAAAGAATTGATTATTCAGGAAGATCTGTTATTGTAGTGGGTCCCGATCTTAAAATGAACCAGTGCGGATTGCCAAAAGAGATGGCTCTGGAATTATTCAAGCCTTTTGTGATCAGGCAGTTAGTAATAAGAGGGTTTGTCAAGACAGTAAAATCCGCCAAAAAAGTAGTTGAAAAGAAAGGTGATGAAGTATGGGGAATTCTCGAAGATCTTATTGAAGGTCATCCTATATTATTAAACCGTGCTCCGACTTTGCATCGTTTGGGAATCCAGGCTTTTGAACCAATTCTCGTTGAGGGCAAGGCTATCACTATACATCCTCTGGTTTGCGCTGCTTTTAATGCAGATTTTGATGGTGACCAGATGGCTGTTCACTTACCTTTATCAGTGAATGCTCAGGTTGAAGCGTCCGTTTTGATGTTATCAACAAATAACATATTATCACCTGCAAGCGGTAAACCTCTGGCTATACCAAGTCAGGATATTGTTCTGGGATGTTATTATCTGTCAAAAGCATTAAAAGATTGTCGTGGAGAAGGCAAGGTTTTTTCTAATACCGAAGAAGTAATTATTGCCTATAATGATGATAAATTGGATCTTCATGCAAAAATAAAGGTGAGAATTGATCAGGAATATGTAGATACAACTGTTGGACGAGTAATATTCAATGAAATTGTTCCTGACGAATTAGGATTTATTAATGAGCTCCTCACTAAAAAGCGTATAGAGAATATTGTTTATGATTGTTACAGGAAGTGCGGAAACAGTCGTACTGTCCTATTTTTAGATGATCTGAAAGATTTAGGCTTCAGCTATGCTATGAAGGGCGGGGTGACTATAGGTTTAGAAGATACTATTATTCCTGATAAGAAAAAGGAAATGGTCAAGAAATCATATGAAGAAGTAGATAAAATCAGAAGCTGGTATGAAAAAGGAATTATAACAGATGGAGAACGTTATAATAAAGTTATTGATGTGTGGACCAGAGCAACAAATCAGTTAACTGAATTATTGTTCACTGAATTACGTACATCAATGGAAGGATTAAATCCGATTTTCATCATGGCTGATTCAGGCGCCCGGGGAAGCAGAGAACAGATTAGACAGTTAGCCGGGATGCGGGGATTAATGGCCAAGCCCCAAAAGAAACTTACAGGTGGAACCGGAGAAATAATCGAATCACCGATCACAGCAAATTTTAGAGAAGGGCTATCTGTATTAGAATATTTTATATCAACTCATGGAGCACGGAAGGGACTGGCAGATACAGCTTTAAAAACAGCAGATGCTGGATATTTGACCAGACGATTAGTTGATGTTGCTCATGATGTTATTATTTCTATGGAGGATTGCGGAACAATTATGGGGCAATATGTTGGTGATTTAAAGGATGGAGAAGAATTAATTGAACCACTCCATGACAGAATACTGGGGAGGGTAACATCTGAAGATGTTTATGATCCGCAAACCGGTGAGGTTATCGTTGAGGCAGGTGTGCTTATCAATGAAGAAGAAGCAGAGCATATTACTTTAAAAGGTGTCAGTGAAGTGGGGATACGGTCAGTACTGACCTGTGAGGCACCCAGGGGAGTATGTGCAAATTGTTATGGAAGAAATATGGCAACCGGTAAAAAAGTTGTTATCGGAGAAGCTGTTGGGGTAATGGCGGCTCAGTCTATTGGGGAGCCAGGTACACAACTTACCCTAAGAACTTTTCATATAGGTGGAACAGCAAGCAGAATTGCTATTGAATCAGAAGTTGCTTCCCGGGGAGATGGAAAGGTAAAATTTGATAATTTGGATTTAGCTACCAGAGAAGACGACAGTAAGGTTTCTCTGAGACGCAACGGTCAGCTGAAAATTATTGATGAAGATAATAGGGAAGTATGTAGTTTTACAGTTCCTTATGCAGCAGAATTACTTGTTGATGAAAATGATAAAGTAAAAAAAGGTCAGAAGTTATTCAGGTGGGATACATATTCTGATACAATTCTTGCCAACAATGACGGCAGAGTTCAGTTTGTTGATATTATTGAAAACGTAACATTTCGGGAAGAAGTGGATGAAACTACAGGACAGAAGAGAAAAGTAATTATTGAATCCAAGGATAAAAAAGTCAGTCCTCATATAGCAATTGTTGACGAGAAAGGTAAAAAATTGTCTTCCTATGTCATTCCTATTCAGGCCAATATAATGGTTAAGGATGGTCAGAAAGTAAAAGCTGGAACTGCGCTGGTTAAAATTCCCAGAGAAATCAGCAAAACAAGAGATATAACCGGTGGTTTACCCAGAGTTGCTGAATTATTTGAGGCAAGAAAGCCTAAAAACAGCTCTGTGGTCAGCGAGATTGATGGCACCGTCAGTATAGGGATTGTTAAAAAGGGGGTACGAAAAATTACAGTTTTATCACCGGATGGAGAAGAGAAAAAATCTTATATAATTCCCTATGGAAAACATTTACTTGTTCATGAGGGTGACTATGTAAAAGCCGGTGAGAAATTAACCGAAGGTTCAGTTGCCCCCCATGATATACTGGCAATTCTGGGTGCAAAAAGAGTACAAGGGTATTTAGTAAATGAAATTCAGGAAGTGTACAGACTTCAGGGTGTGAGGATCAATGATAAACATATTGAAGTGATTGTCAGACAAATGTTAAGTAAAGTGAAAATTGAAAATCCGGGTGATACCGGATTTTTAGAGAATGAAATTATTAATAGATATCAGTTTCTGGAAGAGAATGAGAAAATTCTTAATAAAGTCGTGATTGAAGATTCCGGTGATTCAGAATTTAAAGAGAACAGAGTGGTAAACAAACACGAAGTAGTAGATGCTAATAGTAAGTTAGAAGAAGATGGTAAACAGCCGGCTGTATTCCGTGCTGCTAAACCTGCCACCTTTGAGCCTATTCTTTTAGGAATCACTAAGGCTTCTCTGGGAACAGAATCTTTTGTTTCTGCTGCTTCATTTCAGGAAACAACTAAAGTGTTAACCAATGCTGCCATTCGCGGGGGTATAGATAAACTGCAGGGGCCTAAAGAGAATATTATAATGGGAAATCTTATTCCTGCAGGTACCGGAAACAGACAATTCCGGGATTTGAAGGTGTGGCCAAAGGAAGAGACTGAAATAGTTGAAGATACTAAAATTGTTAAATAAATAGAATAGAATGAGGAGGAGCGGTTGCCTACATTAAATCAGTTAGTAAGAAAAGGTAGAAAAAAAGTTAAGAAAAAGACTAAATCACGTGCACTGAAAAATTGTCCTCAAAAACGAGGAGTATGTACACGTGTTTATACCACAACACCTAAAAAACCAAATTCTGCACTTCGAAAAGTTGCTCGGGTACGGTTAACAAATGGTTTTGAGGTTACTGCATATATTCCGGGAGAAGGACATAACCTTCAAGAGCATTCTATTGTTTTAATTAGAGGTGGAAGGGTAAAAGATCTTCCTGGCGTACGGTATCATATTGTCCGGGGTACATATGATACAAGCGGGGTGGATGACAGAAAACAGGGAAGATCAAAGTATGGTAAGAAGCGAAAGTAGTTGAGGGAGATATCAGATGTCAAGAAGAAGAAGAGCTCAAAAAAGAAAAGTTTATCCAGATCCTGTTTATAATAATGAAGTGGTCACTAAATTTATAAATGGATTAATGAGGAAAGGGAAGAGAAGTATAGCAGAAAAAATATTCTATTCTTCTATGGATTTGATTGAGAAGCAGACCAAAGATAAAGGTATTGAAGTATTTTTGAAGGCAATTGAGAATGTTAAACCTCTTCTGGAAGTAAAATCCAGAAGAGTTGGAGGTGCGACTTATCAAGTGCCGGTGGAAATTAAATCTTCCAGAAAAGAGGCACTTGCATTTAGATGGATTATAAATTATGCTAAAGCCAGATCTGAAAAGACAATGGCAGAGAGACTGGCCAATGAACTTATAGAGGCTTTTAAAAAAGAAGGAGCATCTATTAAAAAGCGGGAAGATGTACACAGAATGGCTGAGGCCAATAAAGCATTTGCACATTTTAGATGGTAAGGGAATAGTATTAGAGTTGGATGTATGACGAGAAAATATAAATTACATACTACCAGAAATATTGGATTAATGGCACATATTGATGCCGGTAAAACTACTACTACAGAAAGAATACTGTATTATACCGGTAAACTGCATAAGATGGGTGAAGTTCATGAAGGTTCTGCAGCAATGGACTGGATGGATCAGGAGAAAAAAAGAGGGATCACCATAACCTCTGCAGTTACCACATGTTTCTGGAAAGATCACCGGATCAACATTATTGATACTCCGGGCCATGTTGATTTTACAGTGGAAGTTGAACGTTCTTTAAGGGTATTGGATGGCGCTGTTGCAGTGTTTTGTGGTGTAGGAGGAGTTGAACCTCAGTCTGAGACTGTTTGGAGACAGGCTGATAAATATCAGGTTCCAAGAATTGCATTTATAAATAAAATGGACAGAGTAGGTGCTGATTTTAACAGAACACTTAAAATGATGAGAGAACGTCTGAATACTAATCCTGTAGTCATTACGCTGCCTATGGGCTCGGGAGATAATTTCACTGGTATTATTGATGTCATACGGAAAAAAACTCTAATATTTGATCAGTCAAAATTGGGGAAGATGTGGGAGGAAAGTGAAATTCCGGAAGAATATAAAGAGGAAGTTGAATTTTATCATCATGAGCTTTTAGAGAAAGTTTCTGAATTTGATGACGGAGTTATGGAAAAATACATTGAAGGTATAATTCCTTCAGTTCCTGAGATTAAAACAGCTTTGCGATACGGTACACTGAAGGCTCAGGTTGTTCCAGTTTTATGTGGAGCTGCATTAAAAAATATTGGAGTTCAACAGTTACTGAATAGTATTATTGATTATTTGCCTTCTCCGGAAGAAGTTAAGAATATTGAAGGTATAGAACCTAAAAAAGGTAGACCAGATAAAAGGAAAGTAAGTGATGAAGAACCGTTTTCTGCGCTTGCTTTTAAAATTAACAATGATCCACATTCTGGAATATTGACATATTTTAGAGTGTATTCAGGTGTTGCTAAAAAAGGCACCTATGTTTTAAATACCAGAGAAGGCAGAAAAGAACGGCTGGGTCGAATATTGCAAATGCATGCTAATAAAAGAGAGGACCTGGAGGCTGCACATACAGGCGATATTGTTGCTGCTATCGGATTTCGGTATACAAAAACCGGAGATACACTTGCTGATACTAAACATCCCATAATTTATGAGTCCATGGAGTTTCCGGAACCGGTTATTTCTGTGGCTATAGAGCCAAAAACTCAGGCAGATCAGGAGGATCTGACTAATGCTCTAAGAAAAATCATGATAGAAGATCCTACTTTTATTGTCAGGGAAGATGAGGAGACTGGACAGACAATAATTTCAGGGATGGGAGAATTACATCTGGATATTATTGCGAATAAATTACTGGATGAATTTAAAGTCAGTGCAAATGTAGGTAAACCACAGGTTGCCTATAAAGAGACAATTACCAAGTCTGTTACAGCTGAAGGCAGATTTATCCGGCAGACTGGAGGCAAGGGGCAATATGGTCATGTTGTGATTCAGCTGGAACCAACTCCGCGGGGAACTAAATTTATTTTCGAAAACAGGATAACTGGAGGTGTTATTCCCCGGGAATATATAAAACCTGTAGAAAAAGGGATAGAACATGGTCTAAATAGCGGGGTGTTGGCAGGATATCCGGTAATAGATGTCAAGGTGACGTTAATAGACGGCTCTTTTCATCCTGAAGATTCAAATGAGATGTCATTTCATACAGCCGGTTCAATTGCTCTACAAAAAGGATTGCAAAAAGGTGAATCCGTACTGCTGGAACCAATGATGGATTTAGAGGCAGTCTTGCCTGAAGAATATTTAGGTGATGTTTTGGGAGATTTGAATTCAAGACGGGCTAAAATTAAAAGTATGAATCAGCGTAAGGACGCACAGGTTATTAGCGCAGAGACTCCATTGAGTGAGATGTTTGGATATGCAACTGATTTACGTTCATTAACTCAGGGAAGAGCTGTGTATTCAATGCAGTTTTCTCATTATCAAAAATTATCAGAACAAGAATCCAAGAAGATATTAGAGAAGATAAAGGGGTTTTTTTAAATGAATAATGGAGGTAAGCAATAATGGCAAAGGAGAAATTTCAGCGAACAAAGCCGCATGTTAATATAGGGACCATAGGCCATGTTGATCATGGTAAGACGACCTTAACAGCTGCGATCACCATGTTTTTAGCGAGCAAGGGTCAGGCTGATGTGAAGAAGTTTGATGAGATAGATAATGCGCCGGAGGAGAAGGAGCGCGGGATCACCATTAATACCGCACATGTTGAGTATGAGACGGATAATCGTCATTATGCTCATGTTGACTGTCCCGGTCATGCTGATTATATCAAGAACATGATTACCGGAGCGGCCCAGATGGATGGGGCAGTGCTGGTTGTTTCTGCGGCTGATGGTCCCATGCCGCAGACCAGGGAGCATATATTACTGGCACGTCAGGTGAATGTGCCTTCGATCGTGGTATATTTAAACAAGACAGATCAGGTGGATGATCCGGAGCTGCTGGAGTTGGTAGAGCTGGAATTACGCGAGTTGTTGTCATCCTATGAGTTTCCTGGTGATGATCTTCCCATTATCAAGGGGAGTGCGTTGAGGGCTATGGAGAAGGGATTGGCAGGTGATTTTGAGGGTGATGAGTGGACATCGGTAACAGAGTTGCTTGATGCGATGGACAGTTACATTCCCACCCCGGAGCGAGCCACAGACAAGCCCTTTTTAATGCCGGTGGAGGATGTGTTTAGTATTACTGGTCGGGGGACTGTGGGTACAGGTCGAATTGAGCGTGGGATGGTGAAGGTAGGCGAGGAGATGGAGTTGGTGGGACTTGGCGCTCATCGTAAGACCGTGGTTACAGGAGTGGAGATGTTCCGGAAGTTACTTGATGAAGGTCAGGCAGGCGACAATGTTGGGTTGCTTCTTCGAGGGGTAGACAAGGAGGAGCTGAAGCGCGGGATGGTTGTAGCGGCACCGGGGAGTGTGACTCCGCATACGAAGTTTGAGGGCCAGGTGTATGTACTGAAGAAGGAAGAAGGAGGCCGTCATACGCCGTTTTTTGATGGATATCGGCCGCAGTTTTATTTTCGCACCACAGATGTTACCGGTTCCATAAAACTTCCTGAAGGAGTAGAGATGGTGATGCCCGGGGATAATATAGATATGACCGTAGAGTTGATAGAGCCGATAGCAATGGAGCAGGGACTTCGTTTTGCAATTCGAGAAGGCGGCAGAACTGTTGGAGCCGGAGTAGTCGGTAAAATTATTAAATAGAAGAAATAAAGGAGTAACAGTATCGTGGCAACTCAGAGTATACGTATAAAATTAAAAGCTTATGATCATATTCTTATTGATAAGTCTGCTGAACGGATTGTTAAAACAGCAAAATCTACTGGAGCAATGATTGTGGGGCCGATACCACTACCTACCAGGAAGAGTGTTTATACAGTGCTACGATCTCCTCATGTAGATAAAAAATCACGTGAGCAGTTTGAACGGAGAATACACAAAAGACTAGTGGATATTTTGAATACTTCACCTAAAACAGTTGATGCATTGATGAAATTAGAATTACCAGCGGGTGTGGATGTAGAAATTAAGGTATAAGTTAATAAAACGATTAACAGGGAAAAGTATGGTTGGAATAATTGGAAAAAAAATTGGAATGACTCGGTATTTTACGGAAAGCGGAGAATCAGTAAGTGCAACTTTGATCGAAGCCGGGCCTTGCGATGTTGTCCAGATAAAAACTGAAGAAACTGATGGTTATAATGCAGTACAATTAGGATTTCAGGACATAAGAGATAAATTGGTCAATAAACCTATAAAAGGCCATTTTAAAAAAGCTAAAGTTACACCGAAGAGAATATTAAAAGAATTCAGAGATTTTGGCCAGGACGTAAAAGTAGGTGATAACATCAAAGTTGATATATTTAATGAAAACGATGTAATAAAGGTTTCCGGATATTCAAAAGGGAAAGGCTTTACCGGAGTTGTTAAAAGGTATGCTTTTCGGGGAGGACCGAAAACTCACGGTCAGTCAGATCGGCTCAGAACACCGGGATCCATAGGTCAATCTTCCTATCCTAAGCGTGTATTCAAAGGTATGCGTATGGCTGGAAGAATGGGTAACACAAAGACTACAATCAGTAATTTGAGGATATTAAAAATTGACGCTGATAAAAATCTTTTATTAATAAAAGGCAGTGTTCCCGGATCAAGGAACAGTATCATTGAAATAATTCATGAATAAGTGATAAACGATAGGTGTATAAGTGAAACTGGATGTATATAAAACTGATGGATCGGTAAGCAGCACAAAAGTGACTTTACCATCCGAAGTTTTTGAAATTGAACCAAATGAGCATATAGTTTGGTTGGCCGTAAATGTTGAAATGACCAATCGCAGACAGGGTAATGCTCAGGTAAAGACACGTTCACAGGTAAGGGGCGGGGGCCGTAAACCCTGGTCTCAGAAAGGCAGGGGTGTGGCCCGAGCTGGATCAAATCGGTCGCCAATATGGGTAGGTGGAGGTATTACTTTTGGTCCGTCCAAGAAGGATTACTCAAAGAAAATAAATAAAAGAGCAAAGAAACTGGCAAGAAGATCTGTCTTATCATCCAAGGCAAAAGATAAAAAAGTGATGATAATCGAAGATTTTTCTTTTAAAAAGCCGAAAACAAAAAATATTGTGAAAATATTCAAAAATTTAAAAATAGATTCTGAAAAAATATTATTAATTACGGCTGATTATCAGAAAGAATTATGGATGTCCTGCAGGAACATAAAAAATGTAGACATGAAAGAGGCAGCTAGTTTTTCTGCCAGGGATGTTTTAAAAGCAGATACAATTATATTGCAAAAAAGTTCATTAAAAAAGATCAAAGAGGTTTTAGCTAAGTGAAAAAGGATAGAACTATATTAATTAAACCTATACTTACTGAGAAGTTATCTGAACTTCAGGAAAAAGAGAACAAATACGGCTTTGTGGTTGATAAAGATGCAAATAAAATTGAGATCAAAAGGGCTGTGGAGGATAAATTTGAAGTAAAGGTAACAAAAGTAACGACTATGAATATGAATGGTAAGTTGAAACGAATGGGTAGGTTTGAAGGAAAACGTGCAGATTGGAAAAAGGCGATAGTAACCTTAGAAGAAAATGATAAAATTGATTTTATTGAGGGTGGTTAATTATGCCAATAAAAAGTTTTAAACCGATAACACCATCACAGAGATTTAAAACAGTTTCTACTTTTGATGAAGTTACTAAGGAAAAACCTGAGAAAAAGCTCACCAGATCTTTAAAGAAAAGTGGCGGCAGGAATAATTCAGGCCGGATGACTATGCGGCGAAGAGGCGGAGGTCATAAAAGAAAATACCGTATTATTGATTTTAAAAGAAATAAAGACGGGATTCCAGCCAGAGTTGCTTCTATAGAATATGATCCTAACCGGAGCGCTTTGATTGCATTACTGTTTTATACTGATGGAGAAAAACGATACATTTTAGCGCCGAAAGGACTTAAAGTTGGAGATCAGGTTTTATCAGGCAAGGAGGCGGATATTAAAGTTGGTAATTGTTTGCCCATGGATAATATTCCTTTGGGCACCAGTGTCCATAATATTGAGATGAATCCCGGGCAGGGTGGTAAAATTGTGAGAAGTGCTGGTGGGTATGCTCAAATAGTAGCTAAAGAAGGAAAATATGTACAACTACGATTGCCATCTGGTGAAGTAAGAATGATTTTAAAGACATGCAGAGCTTCGATTGGACAGGTGGGGAATACTGATAATGAGAATATAACACTTGGAAAAGCAGGGCGGTCTCGCTGGCTGGGGAGAAGACCAAAAGTACGTGGGGTAGCAATGAATCCTGTAGACCATCCCATGGGGGGCGGTGAAGGGAAATCATCAGGGGGAAGACATCCGGTTACTCCCTGGGGTAAAAAGACCAAGGGGTATAAAACCCGGCCTAAAAAAAAGCAGTCAAATAAATTTATTATTAAAAGAAGAAAATAGGGGTAGCGTTAAATGCCACGTTCAGTTAAAAAAGGTCCGTATATTGATGAAAGACTTTATAATAGAATAAAAGAATTAAACAAATCTAATGAAAAAAAAGTAATTAAGACCTGGGCGAGAAGTTCAACCATTTCACCCGATTTTGTTGGGCATACTATTGCAGTACATAATGGAAACAAGTTTATTCCGGTATTTATAACTGAGAATATGGTGGGACATAAACTGGGTGAGTTTTCTCCAAGTAAGATTTTTAGAGCCCATGGTGGTAAAAAAGAAGAAGATATGCGAGGTAAATAATTAAGATGGAAGCAAAAGCACATGCAAGATATATACGTATAGCACCGCGAAAAGTACGGTTGGTTGCAGATATGATTAGAGGTAAAAAAGTTGAGGAAGCTTTAAATTACCTGCATTTTACTAACAAAAAAGCTTCAAAACCGATAGGAAAACTGCTTCATTCAGCGGTGGCTAATTTTATGAATGCTGAAAATGCACCAAATTTAGATCCGGAAGATTTAATTATTAAATCTATTTGGGTTAATAAAGGTCCTACGATGAAGAGATACAGACCGCGGGCAATGGGGAGAGCTTCAATAATAAGAAAAAGGTTTTGTCATATTTCAATTGTATTAAGTGATGTAACAAAGTAGGAGGATTTCTTGGGACAAAAAACTCATCCAATAGGATTCAGATTAGGCATAAATAAACAGTGGAATTCACTCTGGTTTGATGAAAAGAATTTTGGTGAAAAACTGGGACAGGATATACTGCTCAGAAAATATATCAGAAATCGTTTATCTAATGCCGGTATATCAAAAATTGAAATTAAAAGAACACCAAAAAGGATTACGTTAACTATTTATACTGCTCGTCCTGGAATAGTAATCGGGAAAAAAGGTTCTGAAGTTGATAAATTAAAAGAAGAGTTGCAGCGTTTGACTTCTCAGAAGGTTCAATTAAATATCAATGAAGTGAAAAGGCCGGAATTAGACGCACGATTAGTTGCGGAGAATATTGCAAGACAGTTAGAAGCAAAAGTTTCTTTTCGAAGAGCAATGAAACGTGCAATGACAGGAACAATGAGAATGGGGGCAGAAGGAGTACGAATTTGTTGTTCCGGAAGATTGGGTGGCGCTGAGATGGCACGACGTGAAGAGTATCGGGAAGGCAAAATTCCTTTACATACTTTAAGAGCAGATATTGATTATTCTCAGGCCACGGCCTATACGACCTATGGTATAATTGGAGTAAAAGTTTGGATTTGTAGAGGAGAGATTTTATAATGTTAATACCAGAAAGAGTTAAATGGAGAAAACAGCATAGAGGCCGGATGAGGGGGAAAGCCCAAAGAGGAACAAATGTGGATTTTGGCACCTATGGTCTGAAAGCAGTGGAGCCAAGTTGGGTTACAAGCAGACAAATAGAATCTGCTCGAGTTGCAATTGCTAAATATATTAAAGCAGGGGGTAAACTATGGATAAGGATTTTTCCTGATAAGCCCTGTACAGTTAAACCAGCTGAGACACGTATGGGAAAAGGAAAAGGTTCTCCTGAATATTGGGTGGCAGTTGTTAAACCAGGGAGAATAATATTTGAACTTGAAGGTTTAACAGGTGAGGTTGTGCAAGAAGCTTTCAGGCGTGCTTCTCATAAATTACCTATGAAAACAAAGATCGTAGAAGCCAAATAGAGAGGGGAGAATGCTAGAATGTTAAAAATGGATGAACTAAAACAGTTACCTAAAGAAGAGATTGAAATACAATTAGAGGATACAATTGATGAATTGGAAAATCTGAAGTATCAAATGGTGACACATCAATTGGATAATCCTTTGAAGATCCGTTATATTAAACGAGATATAGCACGGTTAAAGACAATAATGCGAGAATATGAATTGGGAATCAGGAAAGAGAAAAAATAAGCGGTATGAGGAGAGAGAATATGGAAGAAAGGCCAAAACGAAAAGAGTTTAGAGGAGAAGTGGTTAGTACTAAAATGGTGAAAACAATAGTTGTCAGGGTAACAAGAAAGGTGCAACATCCTTTATATAAAAAATATATTAAAAAATCAAAAAAATTTATGGTTCATTGCGGAGATAATAAATGTTCTGAAGGCGATATTGTAAAGATTGCTGAGACAAGACCCATCAGTCGTCATAAAAGATGGCGATTAGTAGAAGTAATTAAACAAGCTAAATAATGGTGAAGTGGAGAACAGGTAAATGATTCAAAGTTATACAAAATTAGACGTTGCAGATAATACAGGTGCAAAAAAAGTACAATGTATTAAAGTTTTAGGCGGTTCGAAAAGAAGATATGGAACTATTGGAGATATAATTGTTGTTACTGTAAAAAATGCGATCCCGGGGGGAACAGTAAAAAATGGTGAAATAAGCAGAGCTGTCATTGTGAGGACTAATAAAGAAATTTCTAGAAATGATGGATCTTATTTAAGATTTGATGATAATGCAGTGGTGTTGATTAATGATATAAATGAACCTATCGGTACTCGAATATTCGGGCCTGTAGCACGTGAATTAAGAGAAAAACAATTTATGAAGATAGTATCTCTGGCCCCAGAGGTGTTATAAAAAGAGTGGAGCAGCTAAAGAATGAAAGTTGTTAAAGGTGATAAAGTATTAATATTAACGGGAAACAATAAGGGTAAAACCGGAAAAGTGTTAAAAGTGTTACCTCAGAATAATAGGATTATAGTTGAGGGGGTAAATTTTATTAAAAAACATTCTCGTCCTACCCAGAAGAATCCTCAAGGTGGAATTATTGAGAAAGAGGCTCCCGTACATGTATCTAATGTAATGGTTATATGTCCGAAATGTGACACACCAACCAGAGTAGGAAGTAAAAGATTAGAGAATGGTAAAAAAGTAAGAGTGTGTAAAAATTGCGGAGAAATGTACACAGCCTCTTAATACATATAAACATTAAAGGGAATTTTGGATAGATGGCAAAAAATGAAAAATATCAACCACGGTTAGAGAAACAATATTATGAAGAAGTGTTACCTTCATTGGAAAAACATTTTAAAATGAAAAATGTAATGCAAGCTCCTAAACTTAAGAAAATTGTATTAAATATGGGTATTGGGGATGCTGTAGAAGACCCAAAATTATTAGATCAAGCAGTTGAGGAGTTAACTTTAATTAGTGGCCAGAAACCAGTGATAACAAAAGCTAAAAAGGATATATCAAATTTTAAGATACGGAAAGGTGAAAAGGTCGGCTGCAAGGTAACATTGCGTAAAACGAGAATGTATGAATTTATGGAACGTTTGTTTAATGTTGCCCTTCCCAGAGTAAGAGATTTTAGAGGTGTGAGTGACAGTGGTTTTGACGGAAACGGAAATTTCACCATGGGAGTGAAAGAACAGACCATATTTCCGGAAATCAACTATGAAAATGTACAGAGAATCAGAGGATTCAATATTACATTTGTAACAGATTCTGAAAAAGATGAACATGTTTATTATTTATTAAAAGCTTTGGGAATGCCTTTTCAGAAAAGATAATAGTATATTATTTAAAATACGAGGTTTTAAGTGGCTAAAAAAGCTTTAATAGCTAAGCAAAAGAGGAAGCAAAAATATAAGGTAAGGGAATATAACCGATGCATCCGATGCGGCAGAGCCAGGGGTTATTTAAGAAAATTCAATTTATGCAGAATTTGTTTTCGAGAATTAGCATTATCTGGAGATATACCTGGTATAAAAAAGGCTAGTTGGTAAATAGGTAGGAGAGTATTAATTATGTCGATGAACGATCCAATTGCAGATTATTTAACCCGGATTCGGAACGCAATAACAGCCCGGCACAGTAAGGTTGATATACCTGCATCAAATACACTGAAGAAAATATCAGAAATATTGGTAAATGAAGGATATATTAATAATTTTACTGTGATCGAAGATAAAAAACAGGACACGTTGCGTTTATATCTGAAATATATTGATCAGGGAAAGAATGTTATAAAAGGACTGAAAAGGGTCAGTAAACCGGGAATAAGACGGTATGTGAAAGTATCAGAAATCCCCAGAGTCCTTAATGGACTGGGTGTTGCAGTATTAACTACTTCACAAGGAATTTTAACCGGGAAAGAAGCCAAAAAAAATAATATTGGTGGAGAAGTATTATTTTATATTTATTAGATTAAAACAATAGGAGTAGAAATTGTCACGTATAGGCGAAATCCCCATAAAAATACCTGATGGTGTTGATTTTAATATCAAAGGCAATGTTGCTGAGGCAAAGAATAACAAGGGAGTTCTGAAGCAGGAAATACATTCAGGTATTAAAATAGAAGTTAAAGAGAATACTGTTTATTTATCAAGACCAAATAACAGTAAATATTTTAAGTCTTTACACGGACTTTACAGAAGTTTATTATATAATATGATGTATGGTCTTTCTGAAGGGTATGAGAAACGGTTGGAAATACGCGGTATAGGATATGATGTAAAAGTGAATGGGAAAACAGTGATATTTAATCTTGGTTATTCTCATCCAATTTATTTTTTACCTCCGGATGGTATAACAATTGAAATACCTGAACAGAATAAAATTATTGTAAAGGGATTTGATAAACCCTTGGTCGGTGAGGTTGCTGCAAAAATCAGGTCTTTTAGACCTCCTGAACCCTATAAAGGTAAGGGGATAAGATATGTAGATGAACATGTAAGAAAGAAGGCTGGCAAGGCAGCAATAACAGCATAAGAGTAAATATGGGGATATTTTCATGAGTATTAATAAACAGACAAAAAAGGTAAAAAATTGGCTACGCAGGAAGAAAAGAATCCGGAAAAATTTATATGGAACTTCGGATAGGCCACGACTAACGGTTTACAGAAGTTTAAAACATATATATGCTCAATTAGTAGATGATTTAAGTGGAAAGACTTTATTAACAGTATCAACACTTACAAAGTCGGTAAAAGGAAAAGCTGAAAAAGCAAAAAATAAAGTTGAGGCTGCAGAAATTGTTGGTGCTCAATTAGCTAAAATTTCTCTTGAAAAGGATATTAAAAAAGTTGTTTTTGACCGGAATGGATATGATTACCATGGCAGGGTCAAAGCATTAGCAGAAGCAGCGAGAAAAGAAGGATTAAAATTTTAACAATATAATAGTGGAGTAGATTTTGGAAAAGATTAATCCTGGAGAATTTGATCTTAAAGAACGTGTTGTTCAAATAAATCGTGTTGCACAAGTGGTAAGAGGCGGCAGAAGATTTGGTTTTAATGCTGTTGTGGTTGTTGGCGATGGCAACGGACATGTAGGAATCGGTTTAGGAAAAGCACGTGAATTGACCAATGCAATAGCTAAAGGATCGGAACAGGCGAAAAAAAGTTTAGTAAAAATACCAATTATTAAAGGTACTATTCCGCATGAAATAATTGGTAAATGCAGTGGAAGTAAAGTTTTACTTAAACCTGCTTCACCGGGTACAGGTGTAATAGCTGGAGGTCCAGTGCGGGCTGTAGTAGAGTCTGCAGGTATTCAGGATATTTTAAGTAAATCTTTAGGATCGTCAAATCCGAATAATACTGTCAAGGCCACACTGAAAGCATTGTTAGAGTTAAGGGATGCTTTAACTGTAGCACGGGAAAGAGGTAAAAACTTAAAGGAAATATTTGAATAATTGCGGAGATTAATATGAGCAAGCTTAAGATAACTCAGATAAGAAGTACCATAGATAGAAATACCAGGCAAAAGAAAATCATTAAAGCATTGGGATTAAGAAAAATACATCAGACAGTTATTTTACCGGATAAACCTCATATACAGGGAATGGTGAATAAGGTTTCCCATCTGGTAAAGACAGAAAAGATCAATTAATTGAGGTAAAAATGGATTTAGGGAGTTTAAAATATTCTGAAGGTTCGAGGAAAAAACGAAAAAGGGTAGGAAGAGGAATAGGATCCGGCAAGGGGAAGACTTGTGGCAGAGGAAGTAACGGTCAGAATTCACGCAGTGGTTCCAAATCACGTGTCTGGTTTGAAGGTGGTCAGATGCCAATTCAGAGAAGGGTACCGAAACGGGGATTCACCAATATTTTTCGTAAAGAGTATCAGATCGTTAATGTAGAGGATCTGGAAAAAGTTGGGTCTAAAGAAGTGAATGTGGAAAATATGCATAATGCACACTTAATAAAAAAGCAGGATAAACCAGTTAAAATACTGGGCAACGGTGAGCTTAAGAAAGCACTGGAAGTCAAGGCACATGCTTTTAGTGAGGGTGCGATAAAAAAGATTGAAAAAGCAGGTGGAAAGGCTATTAATTTATGATTAAAAAGATAAATACAATTTTTAAAATTCCTGATTTAAAAAACAGAATACTGTTCACACTGGGGATTATGGTTCTTTACCGGGTTGGATGCCATATTCCAATGCCTGGTATTAATGGGGAAGTTTTAAGTGAATTTTTTGCCATGAATCGGAATAGTTTATTTGGATTATATGATGTTTTTGCTGGAGGAGCTTTCAGCAAGGCTGCGATATTTGGTTTAGGTATAATGCCCTATATATCTGCCTCAATTATGATTCAGCTGTTAGGATCAGTAATACCATATTTTCAAAGACTTCAAAAGGAAGGTGAAGAGGGAAGGAAAAAGATCACCCAGATAACCAGATACGGAACAGTTGCAATTGCTGCTATTCAGGCTGTCGGTGTCAGTGTTTTATTAGAGAATTTACCTCCTTCTCAATCCGGTGCTGCAGCAGTTGTCAATCCCGGATTAGGATTCCGGCTTATGGTGATGATTACATTATGTGCTGGTACTGTATTGATTATGTGGATGGGAGAACAGATAACAGAGAGAGGTATTGGGAATGGAATATCATTGATAATTTTTATTGGTATAATTGCCCGTTTCCCAAATGCTATAATTAGTGAAGTGCAGTATATTGTAAGTGGTAACCGGGCATTTGTTGTAGAATTATTTATTTTCGGATTCCTTCTACTTATTATAGCTGCTGTGGTCTTGGTTACTGAAGGTGCAAGAAAAATTCCGGTACAATATGCAAAAAGGGTGGTAGGGAGAAAAATGTATGGTGGGCAGGCTTCACATATTCCCATCAGAGTATCCGGATTTGGTGTAATGGCAATAATATTTTCACAGGCAATGATGTTTTTACCACAAACTATAAAACAGTTTTTCCCAAATAGTGAGTTTGTGGCCAATCTTGTCAGTTACTTTGATCTTCAGTCACCTATTTACTGGATCATTGACGGACTTTTAATAGTGTTTTTTACATATTTTTATGCTGCTATTGCTTTTAATCCGGTTGATGTCGCCGAGAACATGCGTAAGCAGGGAGGATTTATTCCGGGAGTGAGACCCGGGAAGAAAACTGCTGATTATATAGATCATGTTATTTCAAGAATTATGTTACCAGCGGCGTTGTTTTTTGCAGTGATTGCAATAATGCCTTATTTTGTTAGAAAATATATGAATGTATCAGTACAGTTTTCCGGTTTTTTTGGAGGAACAAGCTTATTGATTATGGTGGGAGTGGCATTGGATACTTTACAGCAGATAGAGTCTCATTTATTGATGCGGCATTATGATGGGTTTTTAAAAACCGGAAGAATTAAAAGCGGAAGAAGATGATCTTTGATACTAAGATAATAGGTGATTTTTTTAGAGATGATTAAAAATATTGTAATATTAGGAGCTCCTGGATCTGGGAAGGGTACGCAGGCAAAAAAGTTACAAAAAGAATTTGGCTGGAATCATATTTCAACTGGTGATATTCTAAGATCAGAGATCGAAGAAAAAAGTGATGTAGGGGTACAAGTTGAAAAAATTATGAAAGAAGGTAAATTAGTACCTGATGATATCATCATTGAGTTAATTAAGAAAAGATTAAGTGGTAATAAAGCTCAAGCTGGTTTTATACTTGATGGTTTCCCTCGGAATGTTGTACAGGCTGAAAAACTTAATAAAATATTAGATAATTTAAAGATTAATCTTGATGCAGTATTGCTTATTGATGTAGATGAAGATGAAATTATAAAACGTATTTCCAAAAGATTTGTATGTGAAAACTGTGGTCCGGTAATTGTCGATAATACAGATGATAAAAAATGTCCCCATTGCAGTGGGAAATTATATCGTAGAGAAGATGATAATCCTGAGACAGTAAAACATAGATTAAAAATATTCGAAAAACAAACTCGTTCTTTGATAAATTATTATAAGGGCCGTAATTTATTTAAGTCTGTCAAAGGGAACGGCTCTATAGATGAAGTTTATGAGAGGATAAAAGCAACCTTATGAGGAATATGTGATTGTTCTGAGAGACAAAGAAGAAATTCATAAACTAAAAGAAAGTGCGAAAGTATTAGTTAATGGTTTTAAAGCAGTTTTTACTACATTAGAAGCCGGGATTGAAACAAGAAAGTTAGACGCTGTTGCAGAAAAAGAGATTTTGAAATGGGGAGCTATTCCAGCCTTTAAAGGGTATCGCGGATTTCCGGCATCTATTTGTGTTTCAATAAATGATGTTGTGGTACATGGGATACCTGGAGAAAAGATTATTCAAGATGGAGATATTGTTAGTATTGATATGGGTGTAAAATTTAATGATTATTTCTCTGATGCAGCAAGAACCTTTAAGGTTGGAAGAATATCTGAAGATAAAAAGAGGTTGTTAAAAGTAACTAAGAAGTCACTTTATGCAGGAATTGAAGAATTTCAAGAAGGGAACAGATTGTTTGATATCTCCCATAAAATTCAAAGTTACGTTGAAAAAAAGGGATATTCAATAGTCAGGGAACTAGTAGGACATGGCATAGGTACTTCTTTACATGAGGATCCTCAGATTCCGAATTTCGGAAATCCGCATAAGGGACCGACTTTAAAACCAGGAATGGTTTTTGCCATCGAACCCATGGTTAATATGGGTAAAAAAGAAGTATTATTTGATAACGATGGATGGACTGTGAGGACAGCAGATAAAAAACCTTCAGCTCATTTTGAGCACACAGTTGTTTTAACTGAAAATGGGCCGGAAATATTAACAATTGATATTGAAGAATTTGATTAAAGGTGTATTATGGCTAAGGAACCACCTATAAAAGTTGATGGAACAATAATAGAAACATTGCCTAATGCTAATTTTCGGGTTGAACTTGAAAACGGGCATAAGGTTTTAGCGCATGTTTCTGGTAAAATGCGAATGCATTTTATTAAGATATTGCCTGGAGATAAAGTTACACTTGAAATTTCCCCCTATGATCTTTCCAGGGGCAGAATTATTTACCGTTATAAGTAAGAGGAAATAATGAAAGTAAGGGCATCAGTAAAAAAGAAATGTAAAAATTGTAAAGTAATCAGAAGAAAAGGGGTTTTATATGTTATATGTACAAACCCCAGACATAAACAAAGACAAGGCTGACAAAAATAAAGAAAAAAAAGGAGTTATAGTGTGGCACGAATTGCAGGTGTAGATCTACCGAAAAATAAAAGAATTGAAGCTGCATTAACCTATATATACGGTATTGGCTTTACAGCATCTAAAAAGATATTAAAATCAGCTGGTGTTGATAGTAATATTCGTGTAAAAGATCTTTCTGATAAAGATGCAGCAAAAATTCGTTCAGTTATAGATGCAAACTATAAGGTAGAAGGTGCTTTGCGAAGTGAAGTTACCATGAATATAAAACGGTTAATGGAAATTGGATGTTATAGAGGTTTACGGCATAAAAAAGGTCTGCCGGTACGGGGTCAGAGAACAAGGTCAAATGCCCGTAGCAGAAAAGGCAGAAGAAGAAGATAAATTTTAAGATATAAGAAGAAGGGGTAATTGTGAAAAAGAAAAAGAAAAAAGTAGTTGTCGATACAGATGGTAGGGCATATATAAAATCATCATTCAACAATACAATTATATCAATCTCGGATAGTTATGGAAATATTATATCGTGGTCATCTGCTGGCAAGTTAGGGTTCAGAGGAGCAAGAAAAAATACTCCTTTTGCAGCACAGATGGCTGCACAAGAAGCTGCTGAAGTAGCAAAAGGAATGGGATTAAAAAGAGTGAGTGTTTTGGTTAAAGGGCCAGGTTCAGGAAGAGAATCAGCAATCAGAGCTCTTCAGGCCACAGGATTAGAGGTGACTGCTATTAGAGATGTTACCCCTATACCACACAATGGATGCAGACCACCTAAACAGAGAAGAGTTTAATAATAAAAAGGAGAGATTTTTTATATGGCAAGGTATACTGGGCCTGTTTGTAAATTATGCAGGAGAGAAGGTGAGAAACTATTTTTAAAAGGAACACGATGTTTTACAGAAAAATGTGCCTTTGAAAAGAAAAGTTATCCTCCGGGAGAAGCTGGAAAGGGAAGAAGGATAAAAAAACTTTCCGATTATGGAAATCAATTAAGAGAAAAGCAGAAAATCCGCCGGTATTACGGATTACTGGAGCTGCAGTTTCGCAATACTTTTAATAAAGCCAATAAGAAGAAAGGAATTACCAGTGAAAATCTGATTATAATGCTGGAGAGCAGGCTGGATAATACAGTTTACAGATTGGGATTTGCCTCCTCCAGGTCTATGGCTCGACAATTGATTGTCCATCGTCATTTTTTAGTAAATGGAAGAATTATTGATATTCCATCTTATGAATTAAAACCTGAAGATAAGATACAAGTTAAAGAAAAAAGCAGAAAAATGGATGTTATTCATAATTCTATAAAGAGAATAAAAGAAGAGAATCAACTGCCATGGCTAAAACTCGATAAAGCAAGTCTAACTGGAACATATCTGGAAGTTCCAAACAGAGCCGATATACCGGTTAAATTTAATGAGAATTTAGTAGTTGAACTTTACTCAAAATAATGAAGTAGAAATATTTGAGGTAAAATTAATGAATCCGATGATATTACAAATGCCAGAAAAAGTTGAACGTGATGAATCAACCTATACTTCTACATATGGGAAGTTTATTATACAACCACTGGAAAGAGGTTTTGCAGTAACTTTGGGTAATTCCTTCAGGAGAGTGTTGCTTTCATCTATACATGGAGCGGCTATTACTCACATAAGATTTGAAGGAATTGTTCATGAATTTTCTACCATTCCTGGAATTGTAGAAGATTTAACTGAGATAATCCTTAATCTAAAGGAAGTACGTATTAAACTGATCAATAAGAAACCCCAGACAGTAAGATATCATTTAAAAGGTCCTGGTGATTTTAAAGCTGCTGATATTATGGAAGCAAGCAGTGAATTAGAAATATTAAATCCGGATCGTCATATTGCTACACTAAATAAAGATGCAGATATTGATATTGAATTGAAAATTGGCAGAGGAAGGGGATATTTGCCGGCAGAAGAGAATATACATTCTGATGATCCTATTGGCACTATTCCTATTGATGCAATATTTAGTCCAATAAAGAAAGTTACTTATTCTATTGAGAATACGCGTGTAGGTCATCGAACTGATTATGAGAAGCTAATTTTAGAAGTAAAGACAGATGGAAGTGTTACGCCGGAAGATGTATTAACTTATGCTGGCAAGATCTTAAGTGATCATATAAATTTATTTATCAGTTTTGATGTAGAGCCTGAAGAAGAGGAAAAAGAATCTCAGATTGATGAAGATATGTTAAGGATCAGAAAGCTTTTCAAGATGAGTGTTGAAAATCTTGAATTATCAGTGAGATCTAATAATTGTTTAAAAGCTGCCAATATTAAAACAATTGGTGATTTGGTTGAGAAAGAAGAAAGTGAGATGTTGAAATTCAGGAATTTTGGCAGAAAATCATTACATGAATTAAAAAAGATACTGAGTGAGAAGGGGTTGCATTTTGGGATGGATGTAAAAAAGTATCTCAAAGATGAATAAGATTTTTACTATGGATTATTAGGAGTGGAAGAGCATCATGAGACATAGAAAGAAACGGTTTAAATTGGGAAGGGATGCTGCTCACAGGCAGGCAATGCTGGCAAATTTAGCAGCATCATTATTTAAATACAAACACATAAAGACCACCACAGCAAAAGCTAAAGCGGCCAGAACTTTTTCGGAAAAACTCATTACGTTAGCAAAAAAGCCAAGTGTTCATACCAGACGTCTGGCCTTAAAAAAATTAAAGAATAAAAAGAAGGCAGTGAAGATTTTATTTGATGATATTGCTCCTCAGTATACTGACAGACCAGGCGGATACACCCGGGTGATTAAACTGGGTCCTCGGCCCGGAGATAATGCTGACATGGCAATTTTAGAATTAGTCGGGTATGATATGGCGACAAAGAAAAAAGAAAGAGCCAAGAAAAAAGAAGAGAAGAAAGAGGAAGACGAAAAGAAGAAGAGGATGCGGACTCCCGGTTAA
>CAZETW010000016.1:0-6815 GCA_964515295.1 uncultured bacterium
TTAATCATTATATTCAGGGATGATTTACAAGAAAAATAGTTTTGCTTTTTTTATATATTTTAATATTTTGTAGAAGTTAATAAAATTTCAGTGAGGAATATAATGACAGTACAGCCTTTAGTTGTAAAAAACCTGACTAAATTATATAAAGGGGGTTTAGAATCAAAAGACGTCCTTGCTTTGAAAGATTTAAACTGTACAATAGAAAAAGGTGAAGTTTTTGCTTTTATTGGTCCTAATGGTGCAGGTAAGACAACCACTATTAAGTTAATGACCAGATTAATATTTCCCACTAAAGGAAAAATTTATATTTTTGGTAAGGAAAACAGTTCTCCTGTATCCATGAAAAAAGTAGGGTATTTACCAGAACATCCGAATATTTATGGCTATTTAAAGGGACAGGAATTTTTATGTTTTATTGCTAAGTTATTTAAACAACATTCAAAAGAACAAAAATCAAAAATTTTAGAATTAATAGATCTGGTAGGATTGACAGACCATAAAAATAAGTTAATAAAGAATTATTCCAGAGGAATGGTACAACGTCTGGCACTGGCTCAGGCTTTAATAAATGATCCTGATATACTGATATTAGATGAGCCCATGTCCGGTCTGGATCCAGTGGGAAGAAGAGAATTTAGAGATTTAATAATGAAATTGAAGTATGAGGGGAAGACAATATTTTTCAGCTCCCACATTCTTTCAGACGCGGAATTGATTGCAGATAGAGTGGCGATGATAAATAAAGGTCAGTTAATAAAAACTGGCAAATTAGATGAGATAGTATCTCAACAAACTTCATCAGTAGAAATTACCTTTTTTTTATCAACGGAGAAGCTTTCTGAACTAAATATCAATAAAAATGAAATAGTAAAAAACAAAGATACCTTTATGGTTAATGTTGCGGATAAAAAGGAAGCAGGAGAGTTAATCGGAAACATTCTTGGTATGAAGGGAGAAATTATTTCTGTAATTCCCCATCGTAATCGTCTTGAAGATGTTTTCATAAAAGAATTGGGGAGGAAATAGAAATGCGTATTTGGGCAGTTGCTGTAAACACTTTCAAGGAAACCCGGCGTAATAAAATATTATTGAATATTCTCATTTTTGCTGTATTTCTTATTTTATTTTCATTTATAGTTGGAGACTGGTCAATGGGACATCAGGTTAAGGTTATCAAGGATATCGGTCTTTCAGCTATGTCAATCTTTGGTTTGTTGATTGCTATTTTTATTGGTATCCAGCTTGTAATTCAGGAACTGAAGGAGAGGACAATATATTTAATTGCATCCAAACCTGTAAAGCGATGGGAAATTGTTATTGGTAAATATCTGGGATTAAGTATTACTCTGTTTATCAATATTATATTCATGAGTATTGCTTTATGGTGTATTGGATATATAATGGAAGGCAGTATTGATTTTTCACTTATTCCTGCAATTATTCTTATTTATGTTGAGATTCTTTTAATCATTGCCTTTTCTCTGCTTTTTTCTTCTTTTACCTCTCCGACATTGAGTGCAATCTATACTTTTATAATTTTTATTTTAGGCCATCTTTCACCCTTTCTGAGGGATTATGTACAGCTTTACCCGGATAAAGGATTTCACTGGTTAATAAATATAATATATTATTTAATTCCAAATTTTGAAAATTTAAATATAAAGCTTGCTGTGGTTGAAAATGTTACGCTACCTCCTAATTTTTTTATGTATGGTTTATTATATGGATTATTGTATGTTTGTCTGATTCTTTTAATTACCTGTTTAATTTTCAGTAAAAAAGATTTCAAATAGTTATAATGAAGAATTTATATAAAAAAATCATAATTGTTATTATTTGCATTCTGTTAAGTTTTGGAATATTCAAAATACAAAAATATTTTGATAATTATAAAGAAATAAAATTTGTGGATTTAAATCCCGTTTTTCTGCCAGACGGTGAAGTACTTAAATGGATGAGTATGGGATTCAGAGGAATAATCGCTGATTATCTGTGGATCAGGAGTGTTTTGTATTACGGCAGGAGAGTCATTGATTGGGATAACCCCTATTACAGATATGCAGTTAAAAATAAGCAGGAAACTCTTTCCAGTACAGATTCTGCTGTCAGTCAAATTCCGGATACTATGTCGTATAGCTTTGAAAGTGATTCATTAAAAAAAGTGACAAAAGAGTTAAAAAAAGCTGTAGTCCGCAGGAAAATGAGAAGTAAACATGTAGAGTATATTTATCCATTACTTGACCGGGTAACGACTTTAGACCCTCATTTTGAATTTCCTTATATTTTCGGAGGTGTTTATCTTTTATTAGATACACAGGAATATGATAAAGCTTATAATCTTCTTAAAAAAGGATTTGAAGCAAATGAGAATTCCTGGAAATTTCCGTTTTATTTAGGATGGATTGAGTGGATGTATAGGAGTAATCCTACCAAAGCTGTTGAATTTATATTACAGGCTGTTGATTATGAAAATTGTCCTCATTATGTTGAAAGTATGCTTTCGTGGTTAATGCAGTATATTAACTATGAACAAATAGATCACAGAATGATAACAAAATCTTATTTACAGTCTTTGAGAAGGACTACAAAAAACAATAAACTGAGAGAAAGGATCGATGATTATTTAAAGCAAATAGAGACCGCTGAGACTGGATAATAGATATTTAATTGTAACTCTTTTTGCTCAAGTGTCGTATTAAAGATAGAATACAAAAAAGAGGTGAAAAAATGGCTGAAAAAAAAGACAATGAAGAATTGTGGGTGAACCTTTGTCATATAACTGCTTTATCAATATTTGTTGGTATTCCGTTTGGGAATGTTGTAGGACCACTCATTATATGGTTAATAAAAAAGGATGAATTCTCCTCTGTTGATAAAGAAGGAAAAAAATCATTAAATTTCCAGTTATCTATGACCTTATATTTTATCATTTCATTGATTCTCATTATTGGCTTTATAGGTTTTATTCTTATCCCTATCGTTGTTATTGCAGATGTAGTCCTTGTCGTTGTAGCTTTAGTTAAGATAAATAATAATGAAGAGTTTGACTATCCGTTAACTATAAAATTTATTAAATAATATTTTAGATTAGAATATTATTTTTCTGTATACTATTGTATTACAAAAAATTTTAATATAATCAATTGTATCAATTCTATGAATTTACATAAAATCCGATTACAGAATCCTGTAAAATTCAAAACAGAGATCATGGTTCAGCCCAGAGATATTGATATTAATGGGCATGTTCATCATTCTGTGTATCTTGATTATCTTCTTGCTGCTCGTTATGATCAGATGCAAAGATGTTACAAAATGTCAACCAATGAATCTTCTTCAACAGATGATAAAAAAAGTTAAGAGGAGTGCCTCTGTCTGCTTTTAAGGCACATGTTCTTCTTGTAAATCCCTGGATAGTTGATTTTGCCGCATATGATTTCTGGATTAAACCTCTTGGGTTACTCATAATTGCGAATATTCTTCGTGATAATAATTATCATGTAACATTTCTTGACTGTCTTGACAGATATCATACTTCTATTCAGGATTTTTATAAAACTGATAAAATCCAACCTAAAAAAGATGGTACCGGCCATTTTTATAAAAAGCATATTAAAAAACCTGACATTCTTAAATGGGTACCACGATATTACAGCAGATACGGTCTTCCTTTTTCAAAAGTCCGTAACTATTTAAAAAATCAAATATCACCGGATGTAATATTAGTTACCTCCTCCATGACGTATTGGTATCCGGGCGTTGTCCAGATGATAAAACTTCTAAAGGATGTTTACCCCGGGGCACCAATTGTATTGGGAGGAATTTATGCTACACTCTGTAATGATCATGCAAAAAGAGTTACAGGAGCTGATTATATCCTTACCGGTGAGAGTGAGGTTGCTTCCCTGAAAATTGTAGATAAACTGACCGGGAATAATTCATCCTATGAAGAATACAGAACGTTGGATGATTATCCTGTACCAGCCTATGATTTATATGTATCTTTGGACAGTGCTGCAATATTGAGTTCACGAGGCTGTTCTTATAGTTGTCCGGTCTGTGCTTCCAAAATTCTTTCTGGTAAATATCGAAGGAAAAGCATTCCGGGGATAATGAGAGAAATTACTGATCTGCATAAAAATTTTGGTGTACATGAATTTGCTTTTTATGATGATGCTTTGCTGTACAAAAAGCATGAGCATATTCTTCCTTTATTACAGGAAATAACAGATAATGAATTATCTGTTCATTTCCATACTCCTAATGGAATACAGCCCCGCGAGGTGGATGATACTGTTGCGCGTCTTATGAAAACTTGTGGATTCAGAAAAATTAATTTGAGTTATGAAACAGTTAATAAACTGCGACAAAGAGAATTCTGCTCTAAAGTTACTGATGATGATTTACGATTTGCTGTCACTAATCTGGTGAATAACGGATTTGAATATAAGGATCTCAGTGCCTATGTTTTAATGGGACTTCCGGATCAGGAGATTCAGGAAGTAGTAGACAGTATTCTTTTTGTATACAGTCTGGGTATTAAAGTTTCGCTGGCATCATTTTCACCAATTCCTGGGACCGTGTACTGGGAAGAATGTGTTAAAGCCGGTAAATTATCAGCTAATACTGATCCGCTTTTAACCAATAATTCTATTTTTCCCTTATATAAAAATAAGTATGATACATTTATTTCTTTGCGTACCCTGATAAATACAGGAAATCAATTAATATCAGAGGGTAAAGGTCCCCTGAATCAATCTTCATTTTTAAGTCAGTTACATAATATTTCAAAGTAAAACAGGAGGTTGTTTTTTGAGTTCGAGGTATGATTTCCTGCTGTCTTCGCGAGCGAAGTTGAGAAGGTGGACTCCACTTCGGAAGTGGAGTCCACCTTGAAAAGAGACAGGCTTCCTCGCAGTGACGTGGTTATTTCAAAGTGAAAAAAGAGCATTCATTATGAAAATGTATAAAAAAATATCATTTTTTCTATAATCAAACCCGTAAACAGTAAAATGAGGCAAAAAAGAAAGTAATTTTTAAATATAATTTTTTATTAAACTAAATTTTAAAATATAATTTAAAAATATATATTAATATTTATTTTTTTAGTGATTTATAAGTTTTTATTTTTATTAGATTTATAAATATAAAAAATTTGTATTATCTTTTATATATAAATTTTTTTTAATCTTTTTTATAATAATAATTTAGTGGTTATCAAGAAAATAATACTATTAAAGCTAACTTTTATTAGAATTATATTAAAATATTTAGAAATAACAGTTTGGCACGTTATTTGTTAAATTATAGGTGAATTGCAGTATGATTACAATGAAGTATTGAAAAATAACATATTGAAAGGAGGTGAATAATTTGAATTTAAACAATAAAACATCCAAAACAAAGGAGGTAAAAACGATGAAGAAAAAATTAACCTATTTAGTAACTGCAGCATTACTATTAGTATGTGTTGCAGGGAATGTGTATGCACAGTCGGATAATCATGATGTAACTATTGATATTCCTACTATCCGACTCTTAGGTGTTTATGATGATGCTGGCGCAAGTTTTACAGGTCAAACACTTACTCTGCAGGTTGCAGATCCGACGAATCCAGGTGATTCTTTCTCTAATCCAAGTGATAACACCTTATATTTACGCTATACTGTATTGACTCTGGATGCTACTCCCCAGAAAATTACAGCAGACATAACCGGTGGGGGTGCTGTTCCTACAAATATTGATCTTAATGTGACTGCTGCTATTGGTGGTAGTGGCGCAGGTAACCAAGGTAGCAGTGAAGGTCAGCAAACCATTGATGATGCGATTCAAGACCTGATTACAGGTATTATGAGCTGCTGGACCGGTACCGGTAATACTGACGGTGCTAATCTTACCTATGAAGTAGGTCTTCCGGCAGATCCTGATGATCTGGAAACATCAAATACTACTCATACGGTAACCTATACCATACAGGATGAGTAATTCTACTTAAATAGTGTTGTTAAAATAAAGGGGAAGTGTTTGTTGAAATTTAAATTCTCATATACTTCCCCTTTTTAAATCAAGTGAATGAAAAATGCGGCATAATTACAAAAAATATCTTTTAATACTCTTTTTCTTGTTCTTATATGGTGAAGAAGCCAAATCACAGATAGCCACGGGTATTACTGTAACCGGATCATGGGATCTTTATATAACTCAGGCAGATCTGGAAGGGGGGGCAGGGAGTAATCTCAGGAGTACTTACACCAGTGATGCAGATCAGATATTAGTGGAATTTTACAACTTATATTTATGGCCGGGGTATCGAACCTGGAATTGGGCAGTTGACATTCATAAACAAGATAGTAACTGGCATACTAATTTGCTCATAGATGTCAGAAGAACAGGAGATGGTCGATGTAATCAAACTGACTATACCATTTCCGGAGGAACAGGTTATATGAATATTACCAATACTGATACGGAATTTTTTTATGGCAGAATCAGTGGTAATCTGGATTGGTTTGGAGCATTTACAGTGAGTGATGTTCCGATCCAGTACAGAATACGAGGAGTTTCTGCTACACTGCCGGCTCAAACCTATACTACAACTATTTACTATACTATAAGAGATCAATAAAATGAAGTGCGCAAATTACATAAAAATATTGATTATTATCTTTGTATTCATTTTTGGTTCAAAATTATATTCCCAGAGTCAAATTGCCATTGCCGGTGAATTAACCTATGAACAAAATATTTTACCCGGCAATGAGGAAAGTGCGACTATATCAATAAGAAATTTGGGTTCAGATTCAGCTCTGGTA
>CAZETW010000016.1:6915-11318 GCA_964515295.1 uncultured bacterium
AACTCGGTAATACGATACGGTATACAGATCATTACCAATATTGGCAACACGGGAGAAAAAGATATTGAATTTATTGATGTCAATTTAATGAAAGATGAAGATAAAAGAATTTTATTGGTTGATATTGAGAATATAGGAGAAAGGATTGTAAGGCCTTCAGTTTGGGCTGAAATATACGATACTACTGGAAATAAAATTGGTACATTTGAATCAACCATAGCGCGAATTTTTCCCGGAACCTCGGTGAGAAAAAAAATTGAACTCAGTGATGTAGAACCCGGAATGTATAAAACCATAATCATTGCTGACTGCGGTGAAGATGATTTATTTGGACTGGATTATACCTTGGAAATTGATTAGACTATGAATAAGTGTGTGTTAAAAAATTCTTTAATTATTTCAATAATCCTGCTTTCGTTCTCACAGCTGGTGGGGAAGAATGCTAATGAAATAGAGGTGCGCCCTACAGGCGAAGAGTTGATTGAGACCGAACCAAAAGCTGTGGTCACTACTGCGTTCAGAGTCACAAATTTATCCAGTTCGGAACAGGATTTTGTGGCTGAGATAGATCTACCGGAGGAATGGAAACTTATAACCAGAGAATTTCCTTTTCCTCTATCTCCAAATCAGACTGAGATCAAACTGGTCAGTTTTCATATTCCCTCATATGCCCATGCAGGTAGATATACCTTGACGTATAGGGTACACTCCCGGGATAATCCGTCTCTGAGTGATCAGTACTCTTTTACTGTTATAGTATCAACAGTAAGGAAGTTAGAAATCAGAGTGATCAAAAAAACAGATTATGCTATAGCAGGAGAAAAATATTCAATTCTATACCAGGTTAAAAATCGGAGTAATCAAGCAGAATCGTTCATGATTGCTATCAGTAATCATGATGATCTGGAAGTTTTTATAGATAGATATGAATATACCTTAAACCCAGGAGAAAGTATACAAATTCCGGTAAAGATACAATCTGAGGAAAATATCAAAAGACAAATTGAGCAGGTGATTTTTGCTGAATTGATATCAAAAACCAGCGAAGAGATTATGGCAAGAGTATCTTCTAAAGTAATAATCATCTCCAGGAATATCAAGAGATCATTACCCTATAGATATTTCCCCCTCCAAACTTCTCTCAGAGCTTTTCGAACCTTTAATATGAAAGATAAATATGGATTCCAATTAGATATTAAAGGAGAAGGGGCTTTGGATGAAAAGGGGAAAAAAAATCTTGAATTCCACTTACGCGGACCCAGTGCATATGGAAAATCGGTTTTAGGAAGATATGATGAATATAATGTTCATTATTGTACAGATATGTACAGTATAAAATTAGGTGATCTTCGTTATTCTTTGTCACAATTAACCGAAAATTCCCGTTATGGAAGAGGGGTTGAGGGTACTATAAATTTTGATAATTTTAAAGTGGGAGCATATTTTCAAAAATCACGATGGATGTTCGGACCCACCAGAGAAATTGCCGGATTTGTAGATTATTATTTAAACAAAGATAACTTTATTGGTATAAATTATTTAAACAAAGAAGTTGATGATCAGGTAAATGACATTTATAGTGTGGAAGGTAATTTTAAAATTCTTGAAGATACTGATATTCAGTTAGAAGGGTCCGTAAGTAATAAAAATGGTAAAACCGAATATGCCCAGTTTTTTAATTTTTCCGGTTTAGAGAAGGGATTTGCCTATTCTTTGAGATATATCTATGCTACACTAAATTTTCCGGGTTACTATAGAGATACAAAGTATCTCACTGCAAATGTAACTGTACCCATCCTCAGTAATCTCAGATTGAGTGGCAGGATCCAGGATCAAAAGAGAAATTTCGATCTTGATACTACTCGGTATTCTGCTCCCTATACAAAACAGTATTCTTTTGGACTTAATTATTATCTGAAGTCAGATTTCCGGTTAAGTTTAATGATGAGGCAAAGATCAAGTGAAGATCGTTTACCTGCACATCTTTTTGATTATGAAGAAAAAGGTTTTGTTTTGCAACTGGATTCCCGTTTAAAATATGTTGGTTTTTCTTTTTATACAAATATGGGAGAAACCTATAACAAAATCACCAAGCAAAGTGCAAAAATGAGCCGATATAGATTTTCCTCGTCACTTTATATAAACAAATGGCAGAGATATAGTTTCTATGCGTTATATGATGAAAGTTCTATCTATAGAATCGGGAATAGCAAACGCTGGACACTAGGTATGGATTGCGATATTCATTTTTCGGATAAATTTTATTTTTCACTACGGTATAAGACTAATTCTTCCACTGAGGAATACTATACCAATAGGGATTTATTAGAAGGTTATTTAAGATACAAACTACCCAATGATCATAGAATCTCCCTGCAGTGCAGACAAACTTTACTTAAGAACTCGATCGATAAAAAAGAAACTGCCTTTTTGCTAAATTATCAGGCACCTATTAATATTCCTATTGGATTAAAAAGATATGTAGGATCAGTTTCCGGTCAGGTGTATAATATGGAAACGGGAGATCCCTTAAAAGATATAATTATACGATTAAATAATTTTTCTGTTGTAACAGATAAAAATGGTAAATTTATTTTTCCGGCCTTGAATCCAGGGAAATATTTTTTAAGTGTTGATAAAGCAACTATCGGATTGGATAAAATTACAGTTCCGGATACCCCCATGTCAATAGAAGTTCAACCCAAACAAGAAAAAGAAATTATTATTGATATTGTAAAAGGTGCGGCTCTGGCAGGTCAAATAAATATTTACAAATATGTTAGTGCAGATGATTCCTCCTATAATAAGCAAATTATAATAGAAGAAAAACAAAAGACTACAAGAAAATTTTATCTGGTTGGTGAAGGAAAAGATGGAGGGTCTTTGTATAAGAACGGGGGAATACCAAATATTATTGTTGAAATACAAAACGGAGATGAAATATTACGAGCAGTTACTGATGGACAGGGGCGCTTTAAATTTACAGAATTGAAGCCCGGAACCTGGAGAGTGAAACTGTACGATGATAACCTGCCGCCCTACCATAAATTTGAAAAGGAAATATTCTCTGTTGAACTGAAACCTGGTGATAAGCATGACAAGCACATTAGAGTATTTCCGATTAAAAGAAAAATAAAGTTTAAAAATTCTGGCGGAACCTTAAAAGAAGAATCTAAAGAAGAGATTGACAGAAAAACCAGAGAAAGAAGTGCCGGAATAAAATATCATTATTAATGATCGATTAAATCATAAGGTTTGATTTCATGAATGAACAGAAACGGATACTTATTGTTGAAGATGATGATATTGTTGCATTTTCAATAAAGAACCAACTGATAGAATTTGGGTATTCAGTTTGTGATTCTATACATTATGGTGAAGATGTTATTAACAAAGTAAAAGAGTTACAACCGGATTGTATTTTAATGGATATTAAATTAAAAGGTGATATTGATGGTATTAAAGCAGCACAAAAGGTAAAAGAAAAGTATGATCTGCCCATTGTATTTTTAACAGCATATTCAGATGAAGCAACAGTGAATCGGGTCAAGAATACTAATCCCGATGGCTATTTAATAAAACCGTATACTAAACGCGAATTAAGATCGGCTCTGGACATTGCCTTGTATAAATATGAAACTCAGAAAAAAATCAGGGCAAACGAGAAGCGTCTTTCTACAACCTTAAAATGCATTGGAGATGCTGTAGTATCTACGGATGTTCAAGGTAATATTACTTTTATGAATCCTGTGGCAGAAAGATTGTCCGGGTGGACATTAAAAGAGGTATATAATAAGAAGTTATCTGATCATATTAAAATTATCAGAGAAAAAGATCGTAAACCAATCGAATCTCCGGCAAGTCAGGTAATTGAAAAGAAAATTGAATGGGAGATAGCAAATCATACTCTTCTCATTAACAGAGAAAACAAGGAGATTCCTATTGATACAAGTGTGGCAGGGATAAAAGATGATGATGGTACTATTAATGGCATGGTGTTGGTTTTTAAAGATGTTTCTGAGCGTAAGGAAAATGAAAAAAATATGCTGCGTCTGAACAGAGCGATTATAGCTTTAGGCGCATGTAATAAATCATTAGTCAGGGCTGATGATGAGTCTACATTGTTACATGATATATGCAATTTATTGGTAGATGTTGGGGGCTATTCGTTTGTCTGGGTCGGATTTTCGGAAAATGGTGATAAACAAAGACTCATACCAGTTGCTCAGGCAGGGACTGGAAACGGATATCTGAACATTCTAAAAGAAGAGTTTTATTCATACTCATTAGAAGATCAACCTCTTCCCATACGATCATTACAGAATTCAAAAATGTATATTCAGGATGAACCATATAAAATTGATGATGATATTAAATGGCGACAAATTGCAGCTAAAAGCGGT
>CAZETW010000016.1:11418-35805 GCA_964515295.1 uncultured bacterium
GATTACTGGTAGAAAATACAGGAGAAGGTATTATTATTATCGACAGAAATGAAACAGTAATTTTTTCTAATAAAGCTGGAAGTAAAATTTTTGGTGTTGATGAAAATGATTTTGTCGGGAAGAGTTTAAAGGAATATATGACACCTGAAGCATTTGAGTTCGTTATAAATCAGACCGAGATGAAAGAATCAGGTGAGAGCAGTACTTTTGAGATAGAGATAAATAGACCTGAGGCTGAAAAACGACAGGTAATAATTACTGCTACACCTCATTTTGATCAGAATGGTAATTTTCTGGAAGTATATGCTATAGTAAGAGATATTACAGACAGAAAGAAAAGTGAGGAGGAAAAGCAAAGAATTAAAGCTCAACTGCTTCAGGCGCAGAAAATGGAAGCTATAGGAGTACTTACCGGAGGAATTGCTCATGATTTTAATAATATATTAACAGCGATTCAGGTAAGCATGGATTTAGCTATGATGCAGCTTCATAAAGAAGATGAAATTTTTTCTGATATTCTGGAAGTAAAAAAGTGTACTAACAGGGCATCCAGACTTATTCGTCAGCTGCTTCTTTTCAGCAGAAAACATCCTATGGAATACAAAGTTTTTGATATTAATATTCTAATAGAGAACTTAAATAAAATGTTATATAGGGTCATCGGTGAGGATATAAAAGTTATTACTCACTTAGCTGATGATCTATGGAACCTTTATGCTGATCAGGGAACGATTGAACAGGTACTTATGAATCTTGCTGTTAATGCCAAAGATGCCATGCCTGATGGAGGAGAATTATTAATTACAACTGAGAATATTATTAAAAAAGATAATGTTAAAGAACTTCCAGAATTTGAATCCGGAAAATTTGTATGTATTACCATGAAAGATAATGGAATTGGTATGAGTAACAAAACTCTCAAACATATTTTTGATCCTTTTTTCAGTACAAAAGAGCCCAGCAAAGGAACTGGTCTTGGTTTATCAGTTGTATATGGTATTATTAAACAGCACAATGGCTGGATAGATGTTGACAGTGAACTGTCCATGGGAACTACTTTTAAAATTTATCTTCCGGCTGCATCTGAAGAAATAAAAAATCAGTATGCAGAAAAAAATAAAACTGTTAATTGTCATAGGGGCAAGGGAGAAATCGTACTTGTAATAGAAGATCAGGATAAGGTAAGAGAATTTACCTCACGTGCGCTGGAAAAAAACGGATATAAGGTTTTTACTGCAGCTGATGGGTATGAAGCGGATAGAATATTTTCAGAAAATAAAGATGAAATTGATATGATTTTAAGTGATGTAGTTTTGCCTGATGCCAGTGGTATTGAAATAGTTGAGAATTTTGTAAAAATAAAACCCTCAGTTTCTGTTCTGCTTTGCAGTGGGTACACAGATCATAAAGCAAGATGGCCTACTATAAAGAAAAAAGGATATTTATTCCTGGAAAAGCCATATACCTTAAATGATCTTTTAAATAAAGTTCATGATGCAGTTAATCATAAAGACGAGTAAATTTTGCAAAGACCTGGTTTACTGCCGTCTTTGCGAGCGAACGCAGTGAGCGAAGCAATCCCCCTTAGCGTTTTATCGATACTTTCTGAATATACTAGCGATACTACAAATCAAATTTTTCTAAACAAAATACAAAATGTTTTTATTGAATTTATATTATATATTTTGTAAATTTAAAAATATATCAGAATAAATATTTTATTTATAACGTTATTTATAACATTGAATAATATTAATATAAATATTCGGTTTGTACTTATTACAGTATTATTGTTTGCCATTTATAATGCAGCGCCTGCCCAAACAGTAAATGTTCCTGTTGATCACTGGGCCTATAATTTTGTTGAACGGATGGAAGCTAAAGGTTTTTTGTCTTCTCTTGATAATAATATAAGACCAATAAACAGAAAGAGATTTGTTGATTTTATAATAGAACTGCAAAAATTTTATAATACTCATCCGGATTGTTTTTCCACCATTGAAAAAAATTATTTTGAAAGGCTTAAAGGTGAATTTAATCACGAATTACAAGATTATAGAATTTCTGTTAAAAAAGAATATAGGGAACCACATTTTTATTCCTTAACAAAGAATGAAAACTCACATTTATTCATCGATTTATTAGCAGGTAACACTTCAAGATTTCAGTACTATCAAAAAAACTCCGAAAAGATACATCAGCCTTATTATGGAGTAATTTTTCGTGGTTCTTATTCCGATATTCATTTTTATTCTGACAACAGAATTTATTCAGAATGGGGGAGAAACAAATATATTCAGCATTATAATGCTTCCCAGGGATATCCAATGAATACTACCAGGGACAGTACAGGAGCGACCTGGGATATTTCAAAGAGTTATTTTTGTTTCAGTATAAATAATATAAATTTTTTATTTGGACGAGCTAATGTACAGTGGGGACCGTCACAATTTGGAAGTTTGATGTTCTCGGGATTAGCACCTGATTTTGATCAACTGAGAATAACCGCTTCACTAAAACCCTTTACTTTTATTTGGCTGCATGGCTCTCTCCGGAGTGATTTTACACATAAATGGATATCGTCACACAGATTAGCTGTTTCCTTGAATGATAATATTGATATTGCTTTTAATGAATCTGTTATTTATGGAGAACGTGGATTGGAAGTTGCCTATCTGAATCCCATAATACCATATTTAATAGCAGAACATACACTTGGTGATAAAGATAACGTAAGTTTGGGATTTGATTTTAATATCAATCTGTTTGAAAATTTTAAAATTTTTGGTGAACTGTTCATTGATGATTTATTTTCACCCTGGGAATTATTTTCTGATTACTGGGGGAATAAATTTGCTTTTAATATCGGATCATTCTGGATAGACCCATTAAAGATTGATGATTCTGATGTGACGTTGGAATATTTTAGACTTGAACCATATGTGTATACCCATAAAAATCAAGTAAATGTATTCGAAAATTATAATGTTGGATTAGGAAGTTTTCTTCAGCCAAATTCAGATTGTATAGTTATGAAATACAGAAAATTTTTAAATTCTTTTTTTTATTACAATATACAGTATTATTATTCTCGTCATGGTAAAGGGAACAGAAGAGAACCGCATACTGAAGCTGATGGCGAAACCAAGGAATTTTTATCAGGAATTGTTGAAAAATATAATAAGGTAAGTGTAGAAATAACGGGAGAAATAAAACAGGATTTTACAATCTGCTGTGATATTGCATATGGAAAAGTAAATAATTATCAGAATATTAATAATAATATAAAAAGGTGGTGGGAAATTATATTTAAAATCAAAATTAATTGGTAACTAATAAAATTTATAAAAATATTTTTTTTCTTGACATTAAATTAATAATTTTATATATTATTAACTGAAAAATTGATAGACAGTTATATAATTTAATAAAGTAGGGGAGGTATTAATGGATGCTAAAATAAAGAAGGTACTTAATGAGAGCGACAAATTAATCCCATTTCTTAAAGATGTATCGAATACTACTCGTCTTAAAATTTTATGTATTTTAAATGTTGGTGAAAGAAGAGTGGGGGAAATTCAAAAATTCTTAGGTGCTAAACAATCTTATATTTCTCAACAGTTGAAATACTTAAAAAATGCTGGATATTTAACCAACAGAAGAGATGGTACTCAAATTTATTATAGTCTTGTTGATAAAAAGTTTCCTAAAATTCTCGAGGCTCTAAAAAAGAATCTCGGTTAATTAATACGTTGCAATTGTCGGGGTTATTCAAATGCAGTATTTGAATAACCCCTTTTTTGTTTTTGTGATATTTTATAAACTCAATCTTTCTATATAATTAAACATATAAATATTTTATTTCTTTTTGCTGGAGCACAGTAATGAGCAGTATAAAAGAAAAGATAGAGAATCTTCGTAATACTATCCGTAAACATAATTATAATTATTATGTTTTAAATGAACCAACTATATCTGATCATGAGTATGATACATTACTAAAGGAATTAATACACCTGGAACAGGAAAATCCTCAATTCATAACCCCTGATTCTCCTACTCAAAGAGTGGGTGGTGAACCTACTGAAGAATTCACTACTGTCGAGCATGATATTCCTATGTTAAGTCTCTCCAATACCTATAATCATGAAGAGTTATATGAATTTGAGAATAGAATTACTAATAAAATATCTAATAAAAAAATAAAATATGTAACTGAACTTAAGTTTGATGGTATTGCAGTATCATTAATTTATAATAAAGGAATTTTTATTTCAGGTGCAACTAGAGGAAATGGTATGGAAGGCGATGACATTACTAATAACTTAAAAACAATAAAATCTATTCCTTTAAAATTAATGAAAACTAATGGGAATCTGGATATTGAAGTAAGAGGAGAGGTGTTTATTTCTAAAAAAGGTTTTAAAAAACTTAATGAAAAAAGAGCACAAGAACATTTAGATGTTTTTGCTAATCCACGAAATGCAACTGCCGGTTCTTTAAAATTACTTGATCCTGCTGAAGTATCAAAACGACCACTGGAATTCACAGCATATTATCTTAGATTCCTAAATAAAGATAATACAAAAAAATATAATATAACTTCTCAGTTTGAAGTATTACACTTCCTGAGAAAACTGGGATTTCCTGTAAGCCGTCATGTAACCTTAAGAGAATCGATGTGGGAAGTTATAGAGAGATGTGATTACTGGGAGGAACACAGAGAAGATGTTGATTATGAGATAGACGGAATGGTGATCAAAGTAAATAATTTGAAATATCAGCAACAATTGGGGGCTACTTCTAAAAGCCCGCGGTGGGCCGTTGCTTATAAATTTAAGCCCAAACAGGCAACTACAGTATTAAAAGAAATACATCTTCAAGTAGGAAGAACAGGTGTCATTACACCTGTTGCTGAACTGGAACCGGTTTTTCTTGATGGATCAACTATAAGCAGAGCCACATTACATAATCAGGATGAAATAGTACGTAAGGATATCAGAGAAAGAGATGTTGTCCTGATAGAAAAAGGTGGTGATATAATTCCTAAAGTTGTAAAGGTAATTCGAAAGAAAAGACCAAAAAATTCTGAAAAATTTACAATGCCCCGAAAATGTCCTGTCTGTAAAAATAATTTGGTAAAAATCCAGGGAGAAGTAGCAGTACGATGTGAGAATATTGCCTGTGCTGCTCAAATATTTGGCGGAATAAAACATTTTGCTTCCCGGGATGGAATGGATATTGAAGGTCTGGGAGATGCAATAATTCAGCAATTAATTGATAAACAGATTATCTCAGATTATGCAGATCTATACCAACTAAAAAAAGCAGATATTGTAGATCTAGAAAGGATGGGTAATAAAAGTGCAGAGAATCTTTTAACCGGTATTAAAGAAAGTAAAAACCGATCCTTAGACCGTTTGATTTTTGCTTTGGGGATCAGATTTGTTGGAAAGAATGTTGCTACTATACTTGCTGATTTTTTTGGATCCATTGAAAAGATACAGAATGCTTCATTTCAAGAGCTGAAAAACACTGAAGGAATTGGTCCTAAGATTGCTGACAGTATAATAAAATTTTTTGAAAACAAAAACAATAAAAAGATTATTACAAAACTAAAAAATCTTGGAATAAAGATGGAAGAAAAACGATCTGTCATATCCGGTGGTATTTTCCGGAATAAAACATTTGTTTTAACTGGTTCTCTGACCCGCTTCACCAGACAAGGAGCTACAGAATTGATTGAATCTGAGGGTGGAAAAGTTGCTTCAAGTCTAAGCCGGAAAACAGATATGGTTTTAGTTGGAGAAAATCCCGGATTAAAATACAGTAAAGCTCTGGATTTGGATATAAAAATTATTGATGAAGACAGTTTTATCAAAATGATAGAAAAAACCAAAAAAATTAACCTTCCTGAAGACAGCCAATTAAAGATAGAAATGTAGGAATTTCTGCACTTTTTATTGACATATACTAAAAAATTTCTTATGATATATACAATATATAAAAATGGAGTCTACTGTGAGTAAAGAAGATAGGACAGCTATTAATCCCAAGCGTAGTGAAAATTTTCCGGAATGGTATCAGCAGGTAGTCAAAGAAGCAGATATGGCTGAAAACAGCCCTGTTCGTGGTTGCATGGTAATTAAACCCTGGGGATATACTCTGTGGGAGAATGTACAAAAAGAGCTTGATGATAAATTTAAACAGACCGGACATGTAAATGCATATTTCCCTTTATTTATACCTCTCCACCTTATGGAAAAAGAAGCAAAACATGTAAAAGGTTTTGCTAAAGAATGTGCAGTGGTTACACATCACCGTCTAAAAGCAGATAAAAAGGGATTATTGAAACCGGCTGGAAAATTGGAAGAACCTCTGATAATACGTCCGACATCTGAGACCATAATTGGTGAAACGTTTTCTAAATGGGTTCAAAGTTACAGGGATCTACCATTATTAATCAATCAGTGGGCCAATATTGTCAGATGGGAGATGAGAACCAGGCTTTTTCTGCGGACTACAGAATTTTTGTGGCAGGAAGGACATACCGCTCATCAAACTGAGCAAGAAGCCTGGGAAGAGACGTTGACTATATTAAATATATATAAAGATTTTGCTGAGAAATTTATGGCAATACCGGTATTAACAGGCGAGAAAACAGAGAATGAACGATTTCCAGGTGCAGTGAAAACCTTGTGTATTGAAGCTATGATGCAGGACAGAAAAGCACTCCAGTCAGGAACCAGCCATTTTCTGGGTCAGAATTTTGCTAAAGCCTCGAATATTCAGTTTCAGGATCAAAAAGGGAATCTATCCTATGTGTGGACTACCTCCTGGGGAGTATCAACCAGATTAATTGGAGGAATGATCATGGTGCATGGTGATGATAATGGTATGTGCCTGCCTCCTCGTCTGGCTCCCAAACAAGTGGTGGTTTTACCAATAATAAAAAAAGAAAGTGATAAAGTAAACGTTCTTACTTATTGTAATGAAATAATAGAGAAACTTCAGAAGCAACAGTATTCCGGAAATAATATACGAGTCTATCTGGATACTAGAGATATGAATGCAGGCGAGAAAAGCTGGGAATGGACCAAGAAAGGGGTACCGGTAATTCTTGAAATCGGTACCAGGGATATTAAAAATGGTAATGTTTTCGTTGCCCGGAGAGACAGGAGCCGTAAAGAAAGATACAGTCAGAAAAAAGATGTATTTGTAAATGAGGTTATAGATTTGCTTGAAAGTATTCAGAATACCCTTTTTGAAAAAGCCAGATCTTTCAGAAAAAAGCATACAAGAAACATTGATGATTTTGATTTTTTTAAGCAATACTTCACTCCTGATAAAAAGGATTGTTCCGGAATATTCGGAGGATTTGTTTTATCACACTGGTGCGGAAGTCAGGAGTGTGAAAATAAGATTAATGATTCCTTAGGTGTGACTATACGATGTATTCCATTGGATGCAGCAGAGTCAGAAGAAGGAAAATGCATTTTATGCGGCAATAAGAGCAGGAAAAGAGTTGTTTTTGCGCGGGCATACTGATTGTTCATAGGTTCAGTCTAAAAAGACATCTCCCACGAAATACACGAAAGACACGGAATTTTTTTATTGAAGTTATGTGCTTCAATTTCGTGATTTTCGTGTCTTTGCTTGGTTCTGAGAGCTGGCTCATTAATTGATCACAATATCACAAAAATTTTGTGAATATGGAATAATTTAAAATGTGTGATAAAACGCAAGAAATATTTTAGTTTCCGGTTTAAGGAGATAAAAACAGAGATTTGAATAAAAATAATGAAAAAATTTCAAGACGACAAACAAGAAAGATTTTTGTTGGTGATGTTGCCATTGGAGGCAATGCTCCGGTATCAGTTCAGTCAATGACTAATACTAAAACCTGTGATATTGAGGCAACCATACGGCAGATAGCAGATTTGGAAAGAGAAGGCTGTGAAATAGTCCGGGTGGCTGTACCTGATTTGGAATCAGCTGAAGCCTTGACAGAAATTAAAAAAAGTATTTCTATTCCATTAATTGCAGATATTCATTTTAATTATAAGTTGGCTTTAAAAGCTATGGAAACAGGAGCTGATAAAATTCGCATCAATCCCGGTAATATCGGGTCAGAATCAAAGGTTAAGGCAATAATTGATAAAGCCAAAGATAAAAATATTTCTATACGAATTGGAGTGAACAGCGGGTCTTTAGATAAAAAGATTGTACAGAAATATGGTGGAATTACAGCTCAGGGATTGGCTGATAGCGCCATATCTTATATGACACTGTTTCAGAAAATGAATTTTAATGATATCATTTTTTCTTTGAAAGCCTCAGATGTAAAGATGATGATTGAAGCTAACCGAATTTTTGCCAGGGAAACAGATCACCCTATTCATCTGGGCGTTACTGAATCCGGTATTCCCAAAAGAGGCATTATACATTCTTCTGTAGGTATAGGTACACTGCTTGCAGAAGGAATAGGTGATACTATCCGTGTATCTCTGACCGGTGATCTTACCGAAGAAATCCGGACCGGTTATGAGATACTAAAATCGTTACAGCTTCGCAAACACGGAGTAAATATAATTTCCTGTCCGACCTGTGGACGCATACAGGTTGATCTGATCCCACTGGTGGAAGAGCTTGATAAAAAACTGATCTGTGAAAAAAGACCAATTACAGTAGCAGTAATGGGATGTGCTGTGAATGGTCCTGGGGAAGCTAAAGAAGCTGACATTGGAGTTGCGTGCGGTAAAAAGAATGCTCTTCTATTTAAGAAAGGTAAGGTAATCAGAAAAATTAAAGAAAATGAGATAATTCCTTTTTTATTAAAAGAAATTAAAGATCTCTAACAAAGAAGAGGGGAGGAGAGAATGCTAAAAAATGTTGAATGCCTGGGTCATGCTTCGGTGAAGATCAAAAATGATTTAGTAATATATATTGATCCTTATAAAATATCCGATACTGAAAAAGCAGATATTATTTTAATAACTCATGATCATTATGACCATCTTTCTCTTCAGGATATTAAAAAGATACAAAAGGAAGAGACAGTTATTGTAATTCCATCTGCAGCAATAGAAGGAGTGAGCGGAAATGTAAAGGAAATAAATCCGGGTGATACAATCACAGTAAAGGGAATAGATATTACAGCAATTCCGGCTTATAATATTAAAAAGAAATTTCATCCTAAAAAGAAAAATTATGTCGGATATATAGTGACGATACATAATATTTCTTATTATCATTCCGGAGATACAGACAGAATACCTGAGATGAAAGATTTAAATGTAGATGTTGCTTTTCTGCCAGTAGGGGGCACGTATACTATGGATGCGAAACAGGCTGCTCAAGCGACCGAGGATATAAAACCGAAAGTAGCTGTTCCACTGCATTACGGAAGTGTAGTTGGAACCATGGAAGATGCTGAGGAATTCAAGAAGCTTTGTAATTGTGAAGTTCGGATATTTTATTAGGAGTTAAATATTTAAATTCTTTGCGGTAATCTCAGCGATCTCTGCGCTTAAAGTATTTTCATAATTTTCAGACATCTTCAAAGAGTGGTTTATTATAAATTATTATTTTTGAGATTTACAGCAGAACTAATAAATTTTTTTTAATCCATTTTTTTTATATACATTAAAGATACTAAAAAAATTATTTTAGCTGGTTAATCTTTAAACAATGAAAAAGAGACAGTTTTTAAAAACATATTTTTTTCTTATTTTCTATCTGGGAAGTTTTACATTATCATATTCTCAAGATTTATTATGGCCGACAGATGCCAGTTATCTTATCACCTCAACATTTTGTGAATTCCGGCCCGGACATTTCCATGCCGGCATTGATATAAAGACCTGGGCTGCTTCAGGATATAAAATTTTTGCAGTTGAAGATGGATCAGTGATACGCATCAAAACTTCTCCTTACGGTTATGGCCGGGTTTTATATCTGAAACTCTCCAATGGTACCAGAGCTGTTTATGCTCACCTTGCAGATTTTTCACCAAGATTTAAAACCATTCTGATACAGGAACAGGATAGATTAGGCAGATACAGTATTGATAAATATTTTTCTGAGGGAGAATTACCTGTTAAGAAAGGTGAAGTTCTGGGCTATACCGGAAGAAGCGGAACCAAGATTCCGCATCTTCATTTTGAGATAAGAGATAAAAACAACACTCCAGTCAATCCTTTTATTGCCGGGTTTAGAATTAAGGATACTATTTCTCCTACTGTCACGTTTGTTGCTGTAACACCCCTGTCTGAGAGATCTCAGGTCAATGGAGATTATATTTCACAAATTATTCCAGTCGTATCAGAAGATAATAATCACTATGTTTTTGCAGATACAGTTTTTTGTAAAGGAGAAATTGGATTTTCTATTTCAACATATGATATGGCAGATGGAGCAAGTAATAAATTTGCTCCTTACAGAATGACTCTTTTCCTTAATGACACCTTAGTGTTTTCCACAAAGTATGACAGTCTGTCATTTGATCAGACCCGTCAGATATATTTAGACAGAGATTACAGACTGATGAAACTGGGCAGAGGGTATTTTCATAAACTCTACCGCTCTCCTGGCAACACTCTTGATTTTTATTATTTTAAGGGAAAAAGAGCCGGAATTATAGACTGTAGAGATAATCAATTACCCCATAATAAAAAAATTACTGTTATTGATGATGGTTCATTTATATTGAGTCCTGGTGTACATAAAATAAAAATAATTGTTTCTGATTTTTATAATAATATTTCGGTTGTTAGAGGAGTGTTATGCAACAACGACCTTCCAGTTGTTTGTCGGTATATATCAGATACTGGTATCCTTATTAATGATACTAATGCATATGATACAGCAAGTGAATATTTTTATAAAGAAATTATCAGGGATTACCTCTATTGTTCTATTTTTAATGAAGAAATTTTATCAGAAAATCCCCGAGTAAGGATTGATATGACTCCCTGGAAGACTTTTTCCTTTTTGTTATCAAGGAACAGGACTGGAAGATACAGTGGTCTTTTACCTTTGGAGAAAGATTATTTTGGAATTATGACAATTAGCGCAGATATAGTTGAGGATTCTGTCAACAAGACTGTATTTACAGATACAGTGATGATTCATTCTGTATTAAAGAATAAATCTTCTCATCTTTATTCAATGGATACAGTATGCAGTGTTCATTTTCCGGATAATTGTTTATACCAGAACATAAAAGTATATTGTGAAAGAATAGAATTTTCCCATCCGAACTGTATAAATGGTTATAAATACAATGTTTTTCCGCAAACAGTGCCTTTAAGAAATCCAGTTGAAATCAGTTTTAATGTTGCATTAACAGAAAATAACAGGAATAAAACTGCAATCTATAAAGTAGATGAAAATGGTTTTTCCTTTGTAGGTAAAAACCAGAAAGATAACTGTATTACAGGATGGTCATATGAACTGGGCAGTTATACGCTATTACAGGATACTGTTGCTCCGGACATTGATCTTGTCAGACCGGGGCTGGAAGAAACCATTACTGCCTCTACTCCGGTAATTACAGTTTTTCTGAAGGATACTCTTTCCGGCTTATCCGGAGAAGACAGTTACATTATCAGGCTGGACGGTAATAGACAGATAGTTGAATATGATCCCGGCATGGATCTTTGCTACTGTCCTGTCAGGAATCCTCTGGATCCAGGAATTCATTTTCTGGAAATAACAGTAAAAGACCGGATGGATAATATAAATAAATTGGAGGCGTGGTTCAGGGTGGCTGATTCAGGAAAACAATAATTTCTTCGTATGTATTTAAAAAGGTGCAATGCCTGTATATTCTAAGGAATTAAAACAAGAATTACTAAACTGATTAATTCTATTATTTTAAAAATTTTCTCTTTATTCTAGCTCTTTGGAGACGGTCGAAAAAGTCAACTGATGTCTTTGCAAGGAGCGGAGCAACGAAGCAATCTCCTTGAGTTAGGTTAAAAATATAGGGGATCGTTTCGTAAAAAACACTCGTGATGACATATTTAGGACTTTTTCGACAGTCTCTTAGGAGATCTAATAACGTTTTTGTCATTTATTACCAGCCATAAAATTTTGTCCCGGCTTACACCCTGTAGAGCATAGTTACGGCCGATACGGTTGTTATGAAAATCCATAGCCCGCTGGGCAGGTGTATTAGTGGGCAGTGTTTCATGGGCATCAGTGACTTGTTCTGCAAAATCAGGCTCAAACTCTTTTGTAAGTAAGTAACTCCATAGTACATGCCGGTACGCATCTTCAGGTACGGACCTGTTACCCTTTTTTGCTTTTCGGGAAGTAGTTTTGGCATCCATAGTAATCTGCAATATACGAGTAGTACGCAGAGGATATTGAGCAATGATGGCTGCTTCTTCATCTGAGATTTGTAAAGTAAAAGTGTCAGCCATATTAATTATATCTTCTTTTTTGAACTGCAGCGATGTTTGTCCTTTTTCCTGTACAGTGTATAAATAAGCCTGAGCATTTTTATTACCGAGTTTGATGGTTACCTGGGCCCTGATGATCAGATTGGAATTTATTTTTTCCTCATCAAATAAATTGTTAATATTTTGCAATTCGCTTTTCAGTCCTGAAAGAGGCTGAGAAAGTACGATGGGTTGAGCAAGCTTTACATATCCCTGATTGAAGCGGGCAAATGAAGTTCTCGGGATATCACTTGCGTTCTCAACATACATTCTGAAATTGGAACAGGATACAGTAAGGGCAGTTGGTTTGAGGTTTTTCAGATGAAAATTAATTTTTTCAGCATAGAAAATTGTACTGTAGGATTTATTATTTTGAGAGGATAACTGTAGTGTGATGATAGAATGAAAATCATACACAGAAACAGTGCGCAGAGAAGAAAAGCGTATATATTTAAAATCATAATTCTCAAGAGAAATCCCCTGATTTTTCAGCTGGGGTTGTAATTTGGAAATAATTTTATTACCAGCAGCATTAAAAATTAATCCGCTGATGAAATAGATTCCAGTTGCTACTATGAAGATAATAATAAAAGTAATTATACATTTTTTCATAAAATTTATTCCTTTTATGGATTATAAGATGAACACCATACTTTATAAGTGTCTCATTTTGATTTAATTATAATAAAGGTAATTTTTATGAATAAAACAATATATCATGATTTTTAATGATATTAAAACAAGAACTGAAGTTTTTATTGATTTATTTCACTATCAGTTAAAACACCCAGGAAAATTTAGTAAAAAAAGTGCTGTTTCTTCCCATCTCTTCTGTATAACGAATAGTTCCTTCCTGATAGGCGAGCTGTAAAGAGCCAAATGGAGGGGAAAAGCGCCAAACCAGGACCAGCTGAAAAGTTTTGCGCAGCAGGTTAAACTCGGGGTCTTTCCAGAAGCTGCGTAGTGAGTATTTATTCTGATAAAAAAGCTTAATAAACAAATCATTATTCACATAGTAACTTGTGCGGATATAGTGAATCCAGCTGTTGTCTTCAAGATCTCCGGGCTTCAGCCAGGTTTTTTCTGCCTGATAGCTGAGATTCCATCCTTTTATTATTTTCAGTTCCAGGCCCCCTTCTATTACTTCCATTTCACTGTCATAATTTTTGCCCCGTTGGTACTCCACACCAGCTGAAAATCCTTGATTATTATCAAAACCCAGATCAATGCTCCAAGCATGATTTTGGAAATCTTTTTCGAAATATGGTTCATATTCTGCCTTGAAATCAGCTTCATATGCCAGCTCAAGACTGTACATTTTCATATACTCTATTTCAATATCTGCATCCAGGGCCCAGCTGCGCAGATAATCATTCTGGCTCCAGTATTGATTATAATTAACTGAGGGGGTAATGGAATTAAATCCATGTTGGTTTATCCAGAACGTATGTTCAATCCGGGAATCCAATTCTTTCCGGTCGTCATGTCTGATAAATCCAATGGTATTCATATTTTGCTTTACTCCGATACCATAATGTGAATAACGCAGATGAAAATGGCTGAACTGGGAATCATAAGCAGGACGAATAAAATAGGCCCAGGTACCCTCACTGGCCGGACCATATGATTTAATAAACTGGCTGGTCATCCCCATTACATCAGTAAAGAACAGTGTTCCCACTAGGCCAAAGGATCCGCTGTTTTCCTGCTGAAAGGTTCGGTTTGCACCAATTAAACCAATAGTGGAACCGTTGGTAAATTCCCGGTTAATTCGGAAAACAGTATACATGGCCTCTTCTCCTGATTCTCCGGATGCGCCGGCTGTAGTGGGATCGGATTCAGTGATTAATCCATTTATGTTCCATTTACCCAGTTTGCCATTTATCTTTGCACCCCAGGGAATCTCTCCGATACGGCGGGAATAGAACTGCGAGATACGGGTAGAGTAATTCTCTGCACCTTCCAGAAAAAAAGGCCGTTTTTCCGGATAACTCAGTTCAAAACGGGTGAGATTGACCTGTTCCACGTCCCCTTCAATAGTGGCGAAGTCAGGATTAAGAGTAAATGATACTCCCAGATTTCTAAGAGGGTCAAATCGAACATCCAGTCCCATATTGCGTTGAGGTTTCTTCCCCTGCTCAAATTCACCCTGAATATAAGGAATTATTGTATATTTTTTTACAGAGAGATCTTTCAGTTTAAGATTGGTCAAGGTGCCGAACTGAGATACCCGAGTAGTGGAAGTAAGGTCACTGACATTAAAATGGCTTTCCTGTAATCTGGCGATCCAGCGTCCGGCCCCGAATCCCCAGCTGGTGAGATTGTCATTATATTTTATTGATTTAAAGGGAATACCGAATTCACAGGTCCAGCCGCCTTTATATACATGAGCGGCTGCATACCAGGTTTCATCCCACTGAGCATCAGTGGTTCTGCCGTTATCAGCGAATCGTGCATCCATCTGTGTTCCCAGGGGATTGATCATGAACATATATGCACTGTTGTTGTCGTCAAAAGTATCCAGGGCAATGGCCGCCGCATCATCATTAGTGATATTGCCATCCCGTTTGGTCTCTCTGGCTGTGATCCTGTCCGGCTCCGGATCCTTACAGTTAAAAGCAACATAGAGCATTTTTCTATCATACACTACACGTACAATAGTAGTAAAGGTTGCCGGCGCATTATGTTGAGGTTGAAACTGATAAAAGGTATTGTTTGAATCAGTCTGTTGCCATATTGGTTCATCCAGAATACCGTCAATAGTAATAATTGAGTTGATCCTAGTGGCTCTTAAATCTTGACTCTTTATGGAAATTGGGACAGAGATGCAAGTAAAGAAAATTAAAGTTTTTATAAAATATCCAATATATTTCATAAGACAGATCACTTTTAACATATTAATTTATTCCTGTTTACTTTTATTAAAATCCATAATTGATATTCTTTCTATAAATGACAATAGACAATGGTTTGCTAAAAAGAAATAGTCACTGAAGATATAATTTTACTAAATAATTTATCAATAGGAATAACCGGCGAATAATCATATATATTTTGATACATAAAAGTAATTCCCAGATGTTCTGTAAAGGTATAGGTAATACTTGAACTGCTGGCCAGTCTGGGGGTACTGAAAATCTGATTAAAACTGCTTTGATGGTAAACACTGAAATCCAGAAAGATATTTTCATCTGGTTGATATTTAAAACTTATATAATCTCCCAATTTTATTTTGCTCGATTCTACTGTTTTTGCATTTTCCGGAATTAAAGTATCGTCCACTCCATCATAGTTCCATTTCTCATATTCATAAAACAAACCCAGGCCTGCGAATATGCCAAGATTTTTTTTGGTAATAACTCTTAACCTGTAATAAGATCCTGCAGCGTATTTTCTTTCCAGACCACGTGCTTCTGCCCAATGTACCTGAATAAACGGTTCCAGGGTGGTTACTTTTCTATAATCATTCCTGAATTCAAGATACAACAATTTTTCATCAACATCTCCTTTTTTTTATAGTTTTAAATGAAAAATTATGTTTATATCTATTTCGTTCGCTGATAGCGATTCTGAAATCCGTCGTTTCTAAGAAATTTAGTTATACCAAGTATTTATTACGAGAAAAAGTCTGTTATTTTCTTTCATCCTGGTTAATAATCAGATTGGCAGTAATTTTTCCTGATTCATAAATAGTGGGAAGTCCGCTTCCGGGATGGGTTCCCCCGCCAACCAGATAGCAGTTGTCAAACTCTTCAAATTGGTTATGAGGTCTGAAATAGAGCATTTGTCCCATGTTATGGGCCAGATTAAAAGTGGCTCCCAGATACACATCCTTTTCCTGGTCCCAGTCATAGGGTGTAATTATTTTTTCCTGTTCGATATTATTTTTTAATTCCTTATATCCACCCCGGGTCTCAAGTAAATTGAGGATTTTATCACGGTAAGACATTTTCTTCTGATCCCAGTTTATCTGGCTTTTGTTGTTAGGAACAGGAACCAGTACATAGATTGCTGATTTACCTTTAGGAGCCAGGGTTGGATCCGTCACACAGGCATTCTGGACATATATGGAAGGATCATCAGATAGTATTTTAGTATCAGTAATTTCATCTACATTTCTTTTATAATCCTCAGCAAAGATTATGCTGTGATGAGGAATATCCGGGAAGGTTTTATTTACTCCCAGATAGAGCATATAGGTAGAACAGGAGTATTTTTTCTTATTCAGAACAGTATCGATATATTTTTTTCGATGTTCAGCCGGGACCAAAGTTTTCATAGCCTGAGCAAAATCTGCATTAATGACAACATAATCAGCTTTTACTTCCTCACCGTTTTCCAATCGTACTCCAACAGCTTTTTTATCCTGTATCATTACTTCTTCTACCGGAGTTCCGGTATGCATGGTTCCTCCGTCTTCCTCAAAAGCTTTCTTCATACCCTGAGAGAGCTGATTAAGTCCGCCGGTTACATGGTAGATACCGCCTCCATGTTCAATATATGAGATTATACTGAAAAGCCCGGGAGCACTCCAGGGCGACATACCGATATATTTTGCCTGAAAGGTAAAAGCGATTTTTACATCAGGATTCTTGAAATACCGTCCCAGAACGTTATAGAGACTGGTATGGGCATCCAGATAAGGGAGTGAACTGATCAGAGTCCAGGAGAAGAAATCGCTTAATTTTCCATACGGCATGGAGAGGCAGGGGATGAGTTTGTCGTATTTTACTTCTTCCTTTTTCAGATATTTAAGATATCCCTTAAAACTGCCTGGTGCAAATGCTTCCAGGGTTTCTTCCATTTTTTTCTTGTCTCTGGAAGGGTATAGAACACGGTCATCGCTGAAATTCAGCCGGTACATAGGATCAAGATGTTTGATTTCGAAATAATCTCCCATATTTTTACCCGTGGTTTGAAATATACCTTCCAGCACATCTTTCATCATGAAAAAAGTGGGGCCGAGATCAAAGGTATACTCACCTAACTTAAAAGATGAGTTCCTTCCGCCTATATATTCCTGTTTCTCATAGATGGTCGTATCATATCCTTGATGTGCAAGAAGCATCCCGGCAGCCAGTCCGCCTGGTCCGGATCCTATAATAATAATTTTTTTCTTAGCCATCACAGCTCCTTTTTAATAGTATGATTTGTGAGAAAATTTAATAATTCTTTATATAAATTTACATATACTATAATCAAATTTCAAGATTTTTTACTGTTATATTGTAAAAGTGAACTATTATTTAATCTATATTTTTTTAATAATTAAATAGAAAAATCAAAAAATAACTTGCTTTTTAAAAAATTTTTTCGTATTGTTTTTGAATAAATAAAGAGGAAACAATTGTTGTTACAGTATAATTTAAAAATTCAATTAAATTTTTTATGTTGGTGGTGGCGTTTTTTATTGGAGTGTCTCATCTGATCAGCATAAAAATTTAATAATATAGAATATAAGGTGGGAACGCTCAGGTTCTCACCATTTTTTTATCATTAATTTAAAGCCGTGGGAACCAAAATAGTTTCCGCGGCTTTTTTTATGGGACGTAAGTAATAAATGTTAGTTTTGATAGCAGAAATTTTTTGGTGAAGCTTATAAAATCTGTATCGGGATTGAATTTGATGTCGAAACCTGAAGAGACTGTAGAAAAAGTCTTGAATGTGTCATAGCGAGTGTTTCCTGCAAAGTTATTTCCTGGCGTTCGTGCTTAAATTAGGAGATTGTTTCTTTACTTTACTTTTCGCAATGACATAAAAATGACTTTCACCACAGTCTCGAAAGAGGATCAAATAATTAAGGTAAATAGTGGTAAAGTTGATAGCGATAGCGAAATCGATACCGATACCGATGAGGAAAAATGGATAAAACAAAGGAGGAGAATGATGGAAATAAAGCAAGCTATCCAAACAGTAATTGACTTTCAGAATCTATCTTTCATGGATTCCTACACGGTTGCCTCCCATATTATGAATGGTGCTACCACTGATGCACAAATCAGTGCTTTACTGATTTCTTTGCGATTAAAAGGAGAAACTATTGATGAAATTTCCGGATTTGTGAAAGCTATGAGAGAGAAAGCGATTTCTATTCCCTGTAAAAACAATACTTTGATAGATACTTGCGGAACCGGAGGTGACCAGAAAAATACTTTCAATGTATCAACAGTCAGTGGGTTTGTAGCTGCCGGTGCCGGGTGTTCAGTTGCCAAACATGGAAATAAATCAGTTTCCAGCCGGTGCGGAAGTGCGGATATTCTAACTCAATTAGGCATAAATATCAACATTGGACCTTCCATTATGGCTAAATGTATTGATGAAAACGGATTTGGTTTTTTATATGCACCTCTTCTGCATAAAGCCATGAAATATGCAATCGGACCCAGAAGAGAAATCGGAGTGCGTACAATCTTTAACATTTTAGGTCCATTGACCAATCCGGCAAAAGCAAAACGACAATTGATAGGAGTATTCAGAGAAGAATTAACCGAACCTTTGGCACATGTGTTGAAAAATTTTGGATCTGAACATGTTTTTGTTGTATATGGAGAAGATGGGGTAGATGAAATCTCAATTACAGGAAGAACTAAAGTAAGTGAGTTAAAGGATGGAGTAATAAAAAATTATTCTATAGCCCCGGAAGATTTTGGATTAAAAGTTTGGAATTTTTCTGAAATTGTGGGAGGTGATCCCATGAGAAATCATGAAATTACCAAAACAGTGTTAGAGGGTAAAGGTGGAGCTCCGCGGGATATGGTTTTAATGAATGCCGGTTCGGTTATCTATCTAAGCGGTAGGGCCGATTCTATACCTGAAGGAATTGAAATGGCAGCGGAATCAATTGATTCTGGAAAAGCTAAAGAGAAAGTTGACCATTTACGAGAATTGACAAATCAGGAGAAGTGATGGATATTCTGGATAAAATTGTCGATTATAAAAAGAAAGAAATTAAAAGGTTAAAACTACAGTATTCTCTTTCTTTACACAATCAATACCATGATTCTGGTGGCAGTAAAAATATTTTTACTGCCAGTATGAAAAAATCCGGATTATCTGTTATAGCTGAAGTCAAAAGAAAATCACCATCTGCAGGAAATCTGAGAAAAAATTTTGAACCTGTAAAAATGGCTAAAGAGTATGAAAGATACAATGCTGATGCTGTATCTGTATTAACGGATAAGAGGTTCTTTGGAGGAGAATCAAAACACCTCACTTCCATAAAAAATAACATCAGACTGCCGATGTTAAGAAAAGATTTTATTATTGATCCCTATCAGTTGCATGAGTCGAAAATCCTGGGAGCAGATTGTATTCTTTTGATCGCCCGTATTTTAGAGAAAAAAATGCTTGGAGATTTTATTACCATTGCCAAAAACCTGGGGATGTCATCTCTGGTAGAAGTTAATTCCGAGCAAGAAATCGAAAAAAGTCTTAACTGTGGAGCAGAAATTATAGGAATAAACAACCGCAATTTAAGTACTTTTGAAGTGGATATTGACAGGTCTTTACATTTAGTAGAGATGATTCCGAATATTATAGTTAAGATTAGCGAAAGTGGAATTCACTCTGCCTCTCAGATAAAAAAATTGTATGAATCCGGATTTGATGGAGTACTGATCGGGGAAACATTCATGAGATCAGAAAAACCAGGCAAGCTGATACAACAATGGAAGCAGCAAGTATCTTGTTCAGAAAATGATCCTAATCTGATTACTAAGAATTATAATTTATAGATGTTATGTTAGAATTATTAAAATAATAATAAAATAATGAAATACAAAAATAAAACCAAAATAAAAATTTGCGGGATAACCAATATTGAAGATGCATTATCTGCAGTAGAGTATGGAGCTGATGCGCTGGGATTTGTCCTGACTCCTTCAAAAAGAAGAATCACAATCGAAAAGGCAAAAGAGATTATATCACAGCTTCCACCTTTTATTATTACAGCAGGGATTTTTATGGATCAGCCCCTGAAGTATGTGAGGGAAGCAATTGATATAACAGGCATAGATCTTATTCAGCTTCATGGAAATGAGGACAGTAAATACTGCAATAAGATTTCAAAACGTATTATGAAAAGAGTACAGATTAAGGGAAATAAATCCAGTGAATTCGTATTGAATTTTATAAAACGGTATAATGTATCCGGATTTATTTTAGATCCAGGTGCAGGAAGCGGGGAGACATTTGACTGGAATATTATATCCACAGTTAATCATCCCTTAATTATTGCCGGAGGTCTTACTCCCGAAAATGTGGGTATTTTGGTTGAAAAATATTATCCTTATGCAGTGGATGTATCCAGTGGGGTGGAAATATCTCCGGGGAAAAAGGACGCTAACAAAGTGAAAAAATTTATAAAGGAGGTGCGAGGTTGTTAAGTCTACCAGATAAAAGGGGATATTGGGGCGAATTCGGCGGGCGGTATGTACCGGAAACACTAATGCCTGCCCTAATAGCACTTGAACAGGGATATAAAAATATTAAAAAGGATCCTGCTTTTAAACAGCAATTGAATGAGTTACTGGAAAAATATGTGGGCAGACCTACTCCTTTATATTTTGCAGAAAGATTGACTAAAAAACTGAACGGTGCAAAAGTATATCTAAAAAGAGAGGATTTAGCACATACGGGAGCCCATAAAATAAACAATACCTTGGGACAGATTCTTCTGGCAAAAACCATGAATAAAAAAAGGATTATTGCCGAAACCGGAGCCGGACAGCATGGAGTGGCAACTGCAACTGCCTGTGCATTAATGGATCTGGACTGTACAGTATACATGGGTTCTGAGGATATAAAACGTCAAAAGATGAATGTTTTTCGAATGGAACTTTTAGGAAGCAAAGTAGTACCGGTTGATTCCGGTTCTGCTACCCTGAAAGATGCCATAAACGAAGCCATTCGAGACTGGGTCACTAATGTAAATACCACCTACTACTGCATCGGATCAGTGGTTGGTCCCCATCCTTATCCGTTGATGGTAAGAGATTTCCAATCCGTCATTGGCAGAGAAACAAAAGTACAGATTCAAGAAGAGGAGTCAACATTACCGCAACTGCTTATTGCTTGTGTGGGGGGTGGAAGTAATGCTTTGGGATTGTTTTATCCTTTTCTTAATGATCCGGTACAAATGGTGGGAGTTGAAGCAGGAGGTAAAAGTAAGAAAGATGGTGAAAACGGGGCTTCTCTGACCAGGGGATCAATAGGAGTATTGCATGGTGCAAAAAGTTATGTGCTGCAGGATAAAGACGGACAGATTATGCGTACTCATTCCATATCCGCCGGTCTGGATTATTCCGGAGTGGGACCGGAACATTCCTATCTTAAAGAAAAAAGCAGAGTGAAATATACAACTGTAAGTGATACGCAGGCCATCCGGGCTTTTAAAATTTTGTCCGAAACAGAGGGGATTCTGCCCGCCCTGGAAAGTTCACATGCAGTGGCGTATGCTCTGAAACAGGTTTCTGAAATGGAAAAAGATGATATAGCGGTGATTAATATTTCCGGCAGAGGAGATAAGGATCTGGATATAATTGAGGGGTTACTATGAAAATAAAATCGAAATTCGAGGAGCTAAAAAAAAGAAGAGAAATTGCATTTATTGCTTACTATACTTTTGGATTTCCTACAGTTAGTGAATCTATAAAAAACATCAGATCATTGGCAGAGAACGGTGCAGATATGATTGAGATCGGCGTACCCTTTTCCGACCCCCTGGCAGATGGTCCCGTGATTCAACAAGCCTCTTCTATTGCACTGCAGAATAAGGTAAATTTGTCTATTCTTTTTGATTCCATTTCCAAACTAGATTTAAATATTCCTTTAATCCTTATGTCTTGTATAAATCCTATATTAGCTTATGGATTGGAAAAAACTCTCAAACACAGCAGAAAAGCTGATGTCTCCGGTTTCATTATTCAGGATCTTCCTGTAGATGAAGCAGGGGGTTATATTGATTTAGCCAAACAAAATGAGATCGATACAATTTTTCTCTTACCCCCTTCATCCACAGAAGAGCGTATACGAAAGGGGATAAAAAGATCAAAAGGGTTTATCTATTGTGTCAGTGTAACTGGTACAACTGGTATGAGAAAAAGGCTGAGTAAAAGAACAGTCGATTTTGTTCAAAGAATCAAGAGATTTACTGATATTCCGGTTGCTGTTGGTTTTGGTGTGTCTACAAAAAAACATGTGCGAGAGTTAAGAAAATATGCGGATGGAATTATTGTAGGCAGCCGTCTGATCAAAGCAGTCATAGATAAAGAGGATTTAGGATCAGTGGTAAAGGAATTAAAACAGGCAACCTTATAGAAAGAGGAGATCCAATCATGGATAAGAATTATTTTAGAAAGATCAATTATTTTCATCGATGCATTGAGTTAAAATCAACTCCAGTTGCAGTCTACGAAAGATTATACCGGGGGGAGAAGAACAGTTTTATTTATGAATCTCTGGAAGAATCGGGAAGAAGAGGACGTTATTCTTTTTTTGGAGGGAACCCTTTTCTACTTGTTACAGCTAAAAAAGATCATATTGAGGTTGGATACAATGATAAGAAAATTAGGAAAAAAGGTAATCCCTTGGTATTGATCAGAGAGTATCTTTCTCAGATTAATTTTTTTGATGATGTAAAACCTTTTCCCGGTGGTGCTTTAGGATATATAGGTTATGACGGAATACGCTATCTTGAAGATATCCCGGATAATAATACTGATAATCTAGATGTTTATGATCTTTACTTTATGTTTCCGGGAGAGATAATTATTTTTGATCACAAGGAGAATATAATTAATATTGTTATTTATTCAGATATCGATGCCACTTTACGGATGGATTTTATGGTTAATACCATTCATAGTGATCCTGCTGAATCAACATTGGAAACTGAGAATCAAACCTATAGAGATGTTGATTTTTATTCTAATCTAAACAAAAGTGAATTTGGAAATATAGTGAAACAGGCAAAGAAGTATATTTTTAATGGTGATATTTTTCAGGTAGTTATCTCTCAAAGATTACGCTTTCCGGTCAAAAATAATCCTTTTGCTGTATATAAAATATTGCGCAAAACCAATCCCTCACCTTATATGTATTTTCTTGATATCGATGTTTGTTCAGTACTGGGTTCCTCACCGGAGATTCTGGTTAAATGTTGTGATGGTGAGGTTGTTTCCCGTCCCCTGGCGGGCACCCGACCTCGAGGGAAGAACAAAACAGAAGATATGTTGTATGAACAAGAATTGGAGCATGATGAAAAGGAAAGGGCAGAACATGTTATGCTGGTAGACCTGGCTCGTAATGATCTGGGAAGGGTGTGTGAATGCGGCAGTGTACAAACTACAGATTTCTTGAAAGTAGAACGATTCACTCGAGTTATGCATCTAGTTTCAAATATTCAAGGAAGATTAAAAGATACTCATGATAGTATTGATCTTTTATGCGCCACGTTTCCGGCAGGAACCGTAAGTGGTGCTCCCAAGATACGGGCCATGGAAATTATTGATGAATTGGAACCGGAACGGCGGGGTATTTATTCCGGTGCGATCGGATATCTGGGATTCGATGGTGACATGGATATGTGTATTGCCATCCGTATGATGGTTATTAAGAATAATTTTGGATACATTCAGGCTGGTGCAGGGATAGTTGCGGATTCGGTTCCGGAGAATGAATATTATGAAACTTTAAATAAAACAAAAGCTTTACTGCAGGCTGTAACAAGGGGAAAAAAAGTAGTGATAAGTGGGAATAAACAGAGTGTGGATAAAAGTTATGTTGATAAGGTGGAGTAAGGGGATTGAATTATAGATTTTTTGAATCTAATACCAAAAAGGGGTGGACTAAAGTGAGGAAACACTTGCTTTTTAAATATAGGAACTAAAATAAAATTTAACCGCGGAGTACGCGAAGAACACAAAGTTATAAATTATTAATT
>CAZETW010000016.1:35905-41574 GCA_964515295.1 uncultured bacterium
CAGGATTGGTATAAAATAATTTTTTCAAGAAGAAAGATGGGATTGGCCAAGGATTACAATGAACTAAAGTGAAGTAAAAAATTCCCCGCTCTCTTTGTTAAAAAAAGAGAGGGATAATGGGTGTGAGTTAAGAAAGGAGCATTACATGATTTGCGTCATCGACAATTATGATTCCTTTGTCTACAATATTGTCCAGTATTTAGAGAAACTGAAAGCAGAGGTAAAGGTTTTCAGAAATGATACTATCAGCGTTTCTCAAGTAGAAGCCTTAAAACCAGAGGCAATAATAATTTCTCCTGGTCCGGGTACGCCAAAAGAGGCCGGAATCTGTATTGAACTCTGTCAAAGATGTTATGATACAATACCCATTCTTGGCATCTGTCTGGGGCATCAGTCAATTGCTGCGGCTCTGGGTGGAAATATTGTTTCTGCAGAAACCATCCGTCATGGAAAAGTATCACTAATACTACATGATGCACAAACTATTTTCAGTAATATAAACCTTCCTTTTCAGGCAACCCGCTACCATTCCCTTATGGTACAAAGGCAGAATTTACCAACCTGTCTGGAAGTCAGTGCCTGGACTGAAGATGGAATCATCATGGGTATCAGACATAAAGAATATCCAACAGAAGGAATTCAGTTTCATCCGGAATCTATATTAACTTATGAAGGGTTGAAGATTTTAGAGAATTTTTTGGAGATGGTATGAAATACGATTATTGGAAGTAGTCAAAAATTTTTCCCACTAAAGACACGAAATACACTAAATTTTTTATTAATTACAGGTGGACTCCACTTCCGAAGTGGAGTCCACCTTATAAATATATTTTTACATTTTAGGGAATACATTATTATTTAGAATAAAAATTCTTAATTTATCATACTTTTATATTTTATATAGATTGTTTGTTAATAAAATAAAAATAAACCTTGACAAGAAGTATGATAACCGTTATATTTATGTTACGAATTTAAAAATCGTAACACTAATTTTTCAAGGAGCTGATCATGAAAAAATTTCAAAAGATATTTTGTTTTCTTATGCTGAGTGCTTTCATGTTTCACGTACAAGCAGAAACTGACCAGGATACCATTAAAGTAAAATATAAACTCAACCCTGTTGTAGTTACTGCAACCAAGGTAAAAGGAGTAGAACGGGATTTAACGGCTTCCATATCTTTAATTGATAATTTCAAACTGCAGCAGGCTCCTTCTTCCAGTGTTCTGGAGGCAATTAAAACCTATGTTCCTTCATTTTATATTACCGAATGGGGTATAATGGGTTTTGGGGCTGGCGGCGAATCTGCTGGTAAAATATCCCTTCGTGGAGTAGGAGGAGGTGCCAATACTCATGTATTGATACTCAGAAACGGACGCCCGGATTTTATGGGATTGATGGGTTGTACAATTACGGATGAGTTTGGTGCAAATGGTGTAGAAAAAGTGGAAGTAATCCGCGGTCCGGGTTCATTTCTTTATGGAACCAATGCTACCGGAGGAGTCATAAATCTGATCCCGGCACATCTAAAGAAACCTGGATTTAAAACAAATGTTTCAACTGCTGTGGGACCCTATAATTCCCAGAAGTTGTCTGCCTCTCATCTGGGAAAACAGAATAATCTGGAATATCATATTGCAACTTCATTAAAGAGAACAGATGGTCACAGATCTGATGCTGATAATTCATTTGGATCGGGTAATGTTTCACTTCATACCCAGTATCACGTCAGTCCCCTTACTGCGGTAGAATTTAATGGAAATTATGCGGATATATATTTTAAAGATCCGGGTACCATTGCCAGTCCGAACCTTGACAACTGGTATGATCTGATCAGGTATGGGGGAGATTTCAATATCATACATAACAGTATTCTTGGTGAAACAAACCTTAAATTACATGGAAATTTTGGTCATCATAAATTTTACGACGGATGGAAATCCTTTGACAGAATGATCGGTGTTATGGCATATCATAATTTTCACCCAATTAAAAATAATACGACAACAATTGGTTTTGATATCAAAGAATACGGCGGTAATGCTGAAGATTACAATGATGGTACAGATTACGGCAGTTTTTATCTTACAGAATACGGTCCTTATATCTACACCAAGCAAATTTTGCTCAGGCGGTTTATTGTATCTGCAGGATTGAGAATGGAAAGCAGTGATATCTATAAAAATGAATTTATTCCCAAAATCGGGATCAACAGTCATATCACAGGTTCCACTTCTTTACGACTGTCTGCAGCAAAAGGGTTCAGAACTCCGTCTTTAAGAGAACTCTATTTTTTCCCACCTCAGAATGCTGAACTCAAACCGGAACGCTTGTGGAATTATGAGGCAGGTCTCATACAATATGTAGGGAAATTCCTCAAATTGGAGACCGTATTGTTTAAGAGTGAGGGAGACAATCTGATTCGAAGAAGTAATCCCGGGTTTCCTTTTCACTGGATGAATTCCGGTGAATTTGTTCATACCGGTTATGAGGTGATTTTTCACTGGCTGCCTTCTGATGTTATTAACCTAGATTTATCCTGGTCAGAGATTGATGCCGGCAATGAAACCCTGTATACACCCGGAAAGAAATTATCCGGAAATATTTTCATAAAAAAATTCGGATTCACTTTGCATTCAAACCTGTTGTCCATTATGGAACTCTACGGTGCAGATAACCGGGGAAAACCTATGGATGATTATACCCTTATTAATGTTTCTCTGGAATCACCTTCATTATATGGTATTACCTTAAAAACACAAGTAAAGAATATTTTGGATTCTGAGTATGAGTCAATGTACGGATATCCCATGCCCGGGCGGCATATTTTTATGAACATTAATTACAGCTTTTAGTAATAAAATGAGGTTTTATATCGATTCGTATGGGTATATTTTAGGATTTTTTTAGCCGCGGATTTACCCCGTTGGATAAACTTGTTTCTAAGTATGAATCTTGAGACTATTGAAAATATCCTACGGGGTTTTCATGGATTTACACAGATATCCGTGTTAATCAGTAACTTATTAAAAATATATTATATTCAATAATATAAAGCTAGGTGAGAATGACCTCTGAAACTAAAAACCTTACACTGAGTGCATTAATAATTACTTTAGGTATTGTCATTCCCATTGCTTTTCATGCAGTTGGAATGGGCAGTATTTTTTTACCTATGTACTGGCCTCTGGCAGCCGGAGCATTTTTTTTATTACCCAGGTGGGCGGTAGTTACGGGAATTCTCACACCGACACTTTCTTTTGTTCTTACTGGTATGCCTCCTGTATCTCCCCCTATTCTTCCGGTTATGATTGCAGAGTTAACCATTCTTACTTTTACTATTAGTTATCTAAATCAGAAAGAAACATTAGGAGTTTTATGGATATTAATGATCGGTCTAGTTTTCTCAAAGTTAATTTTATTTATAGCTGCCTGGCTGATCAGTCCTGTTATCGGACTCCCCCCGGAACTGATATCCATATCGTCTGTTATACACGGTCTTCCGGGTACGGTTGTAATACTTATCCTTGTTCCACTGATTGTAAAAAGACTTACCAATAAAAATATTATTATGAAAGAGACATAAAATAAAGGGAATTCTATGTCATATGCACATAAAGAATATTTTAATCAGCTGGCAGAGGAATGGGACAGTACAATGAAACCTGATCCAGTGTTTAAAGATTATCTCTCTAAGCTGCATATAAAATCCGGGGACAAGGTACTGGATATCGGTGCAGGAACAGGACGAATGACTGCTTATCTGTCTGAAATGGTTGGATCTGAGGGGATAGTGATTTGTGAAGATATTGCTGAGAATATGCTGAATCGAGCTAAAAACAAGATACAGAATTCTAATACAGTTTTTATTTGTGATGATGCCTGTTCATTAGCTGTTAAGGATGATTTTGCTGATAAAGTAATTTTGTTTTCAATTTTTCCTCATATCAAAGAGCAGATGCGTGCACTTAAAGAAATTAAGAGGTCTTTAAAACCAGGGGGTACTTTTTTAGTCCTTCATGTTGAATGCAGCACAACATTAAATGATTTCCACAGAGAATTAAATACAGTGGTTTCTGATGATGTTCTTCCTAAACCTGATGTGTTAGCTGATATGGCTTCTTCTGTCGGATTTGAAATTTTGAAAGCATATGAACAAGATGATCTTTACTGGGTGGAAGGGAGAAAGCCTGGCGGGTTGTCAAAGTAAATAGAAAAGAATTAAGATGCAAGATGCAAGATTCAAGATCTAAGACAAAATACAAAAGACAAAAGTGTGTCCTGAGAGTAAGTGAAGTGATAAAACAGGTATTCAGGTTTTTATAGTTTGAAGTTAGTTGGTCTGGATTAGTGAGCATTAAGTCAGTGGTTAGGTCAGAAGACAGAAGCTCATGGTGTAAAAATTTTTTATATTGAAATACTCATCACTTAATTTTTTTACAAAAGCATTCATATAAAATTGAAATCATTAATAAAAAGCAGTCAATAAATTAAATAATTAATGACCCTGTTAGTACCTCCCCGAAATATTAATATAGTACTTGACATTTTGTAAACAAATTTATATTTTTTAATGACTTTTGATGTTAATATTTGTAAAATTATAAAAAATCTCAAATTAATATTTACATATACATTAATAAATAGAGGACAATCATAATGGCAGGATTTGAAGGGACGAAATGGGCTGATAAACAGATGTGTTATCTGATCAAGGATAAATCCCTTTCATTCCATGGAGTTGATGACAAAGTATTTTCAGTGTCGCGTTCCATACACTATGGTCTGTTTCTTGCCTTTGAGGGAATCAGGTTTTTTTGTAAGAAAAACAGTCACACTGGTAAGATTGAAGTTAATTTTCTCAATCTTGATAAAAATATTGAGCGGCTGCAGAGAAGTATTATGTTTAATCTCAGTTTTGAACAACAGAGTATAGTACCGTCTTACAAAAAAATCGAAGATATCTTTATTACTTTTTTAAAGCAGCCTGAAATGAGACCTTTTTTTACTGACATGGCTGAACAAAGAGCGCAGGGATATCTGAGACCTTTTACTTTTGATGAGGACCGGTCCATAGGAGTTACATTCCCGGCAAATCCTTCTATCCGGGCTGTAATATGCAGATATGATCGTTACTTGGGCGAACCTTTCACAGGAGTGGTAATACCAAATATGGTCAGGGCTGTGGGAGTTAATGGCACTGGTTGTCTTAAGCTGGGAGTAAATTATCTTATGAGTATTAAAGCCGTTGATGCAGCCAAGCAAATGTACCCGGAAGCCAGCTCGGCTTTATTCTTGGATGACCGTCCTTATGATCCGCTGAAATCAAGGAAAATCACGGAATGGGATTCTTCCTGCTGCCTCCTTGCACTTAAAAACGGAACAGTTATCAAAATAGCGGAAAGTAATCTGATTCTTCCATCCATTACTATACACGGAATATGTACCATATTAAAGAAAAAAGGAGTAACTGTTGTAGAAAGAGATGTTTCTTATGGTGAATTAATAGAACTATGCAATAAAAATGAATTGGCTGCAATCTGCAGTGTGGGAACAGCTGGTATTTTGAACCGGGCTCAAAAATTAATTCTTATAGATGACAAAGGAAATAAAATTTCAGAACATCGGGCAGATGAAAATCATGAATTATATCAGATTCTTGGTTTAG